>JAFECZ010000009.1 GCA_018241905.1 Pseudomonadota bacterium | reverse complement strand
TGGCGGTGATACAGCCGGTGGAATCGGTGGCCGCCTTCGCCACGGCCATCGAATGGCGCATTGCGCTCATGCTGACGCTGCTGGGCCTGGTGGCGGCCGTCAGCGGCGTGGTGGTGGCACGCCGGCTCACCCGGCGCGTCAGCGTCATGGCCAAGTCGGCCGATGCGCTGCTGGCCGGCAGCGCATCGCACATCGAGGTGCCCGAGGGCAGCGACGAGGCGGCCCGCCTGGGCACCGCGCTCGACCGCCTGCTGGCCAACCTGCAGCAAGAACGCGACGAGCTGCGCCGCCTCAACGCCGAGCTGGACGAGCGGGTGCGCGAACGCACCGAGGAAATCAGCCGCCTGGCCAAGGAGTCGCGCGATGCCGCCGTGGTGCGCGAGCGCCTGCGCCTGGCGCGCGACCTGCACGACACGCTGGCCCATTCGATGATGGCCATGCTCACCGAGATCCGCGTGCTCAAGCACATGGCCGTCTCCAAGCCCGAAGCCCTGCCCGACGAACTGGTGCGCGCCGAGCAGGCCGCGCGCGAAGGCCTGAGCGAGGCGCGCCTGGCCATCGACCAGCTGCGCAGCAACCCGGTGCGCGACCTGGGCCTGGGCGCTGCGCTGTCGGAGCTGGCCAAGACGCTGTCCGAGCGCTCGGGCATCGCGCTCGATTGCCGCATCGATCCCGGCCTCTCGAGCCTTGCGGCGGAACCGGCCGAGACGGTGTATCGCATGTACGAGGAAATGCTGCGCAACGTCGAGCGCCATGCCGGCGCGCAGCAGCTGCGCGTGCAGCTGGCCCGCAGCGAAGACGGCAGCAGCGTGGCGCTGGAAATTGCCGACGACGGCGTGGGCTTCGAGACCGGTGCGGATGCCGCCGGCCACTACGGGCTGGTGGGCCTGGCGGAGCAGGCCGAGGCCATCGGCGCCGACCTGCAGATCTCGAGCCGGCCCGGTGCGGGCACCTGCATCCGGCTGCGCTGGGCGCGCCACGAAATTGCCGCAGCTCCTTGAGGAATACGGCACGCGGGCCGCGCCGCGTCGGCTTGTCACCGCATTCGCTTGCGTCTCCAATTGTCAACAGACTGTTTTTCGAGCGGCCGCTTTTCTTAAGATCGGGGCCTTCGAGCCGGCGTTGCGCCGGCACCTGCAATCCTTTTTTCCAGATTCCGTTCGAGAGATGAATTCAAGCTCGCCGATTCGTCCCGCAGCGCTGGTCGTCGAGGACGACGACAACATCGCCTACCTGCTGCAATTCATGCTCGAGCGCGAGAACTTTCGTGTGAGTCTGCAGCGTGAAGGCCGCAGCGCGATGGCCTATGTGCAGACGCAGCCGCCCGTCGACATCGTGCTGCTCGACGTCATGCTGCCCTTCGTCGACGGCTTCCAGCTGGTCGAGCTGATCCGCGCCACGCCGGCGTGGCAAACCGTGCCGGTGCTGATGCTCACCGCCAAGACGCGCGAGCAGGACGCAGTGCGCGCGCTCGACTCCGGCGCCAGCGACTACATCCACAAGCCCTTTGCGCCCAACGAGCTCATGGCCCGCGTGCGCCGCCACACGAAAGCGCCCAAGTGAGGCGCGGCGCCGCTGCGGCCCTTGTCGCCCTGGGCCTGGGCGCCCCGTTGCTGGCCGGCGCGCAGACGGCCGAGCTGCCGACCGCGGTCGAGCTGGGCTATGCGCGCGAGTCGCTGAGCAACGACTCGCCCGACTGGCAGGACACGGGCGTGGACATGAACCACCGCTTCGGCCAGCGCGAGTACCTGGGCGTGTCGCTGCACGATGCCAAGCGCTTCGGCGTGGAAGACGTCAGCGCGGCCGCCTACTACCTGATGCCGCTGAACGACAAGCTGGCCTTCAATATCGAAGGCAGCCTGAGCCCCGATGCGAACTTCCTGCCGCGCAACATGGTGGCGGGCCAGCTGCAGTACGAATTTGCGCCGGCCTGGCTGCTGTATGGCGGCCTGAAGTCGGCCAACTACACCGAAGACCACGTCACCGAAGGATTGCTGCGGCTGGAGCAGTACGTGTCCGACTTCAGCTGGTCGGTGGCCTGGAAGCCGGTGCGCGCCCTGGGCACCTACGCCCAGAGCTTCGAGGTGCGGGGCAACTACTACTACGGTGCGCGCAACATGATCGGCGTCATTGCCGCCTACGGCCAGGAAGCGACATCGGTCGCGCCCAACGACGTGGTGATCGCCGACGTGCGCTCCATCGCCCTGCTCGGCCGCCACCACCTGACCCCGCGCTGGGCCCTGACCTACGCCGTCACGCGCGTCGAACAGGGCACCTTCTACACGCGCACCGGAGGCCGGCTGGGTGTTCAGTACTCGTTCTGACGTCTTCCTGGAATCGGCACTGGTGCTGGCGGCGGGCATCGCGCTGCTCACGCTGGTGCTGCTGGGCCTGATCGTGGTCATGCGCTGGCGCCGCGCGCGCGAGCTTGCGCGCTCGCAATCCTTCGACAAGCGCTGGCGCCCGGTGCTGATGGCGGCCTCCATGGGCTCGGTCGAAACGCAGCTGCCGCCTCTTGCGGCACGCGACCGGTTCGCCTTTCTCAAGCTGTGGAACTACCTGCACGAATCGCTGCATGGCGAGGCGTCGCAGCATCTCAACCAGCTCGCGCGGCGCCTGAAGTGCCACGAGACGGCCCGCCGCATGCTCGACGAGCGCCACCGCGCCACGCGGCTGCTGGCCATTCTCACGCTGGGCCACCTGCGCGAGGACTCGGCCCGGCACGCGCTGCGCAGCGCCGCCGCCAGCGACGACACCGTACTGTCGCTGCTGGCGGCGCGCGCCCTCATCCAGATCGATGCCAGCGGCGGCGCCGAGAGCCTGTATCCCCTGGTCGTGTCGCGGCGCGACTGGGACATTGCCCGGCTCACGCGCATCCTCGCGCCGGCACGCGATGCCTGCGGCACGCTGATCAAGGAGTCGATCATGCGGCTGGGCCATCCCGCCCGCCTGCGCGCGCTGGAGCTGGCCACGGCGCTGCGGCTGGACCTGCCCACCCGCCACCTGGCCCTGCTGATGCTGCCCGACGCGCCGCCCGAGGAAATTGCCGCGGCGCTGCGCCTGGTGCGCCACCCGCAGCACCTGCCGGCATTGCGAACGCTGCTGCGCCACGCCGACTGGCGCGTACGCAGCGAAAGCGTCGCCGCCGTCGCCCGCCTGGGCGAGGCGGCCGACGTGCGCCTGCTCGCGGGCCTGCTGCAGGACGAGCAGTGGTGGGTGCGCTACGGCGCCGCCCAGGCGCTGGCTGCCTCGCCGCTGCTGCGCCTTGGCGAGCTGGACGAACTCTGCGCCGCAGCCAGCCCCGAAGCCCGGGGCATCCTGTCGCACGTCATGGCCGAACGGAGCCTGGCCTGATGATGATGATGACGATGGCGACATTCATCGACGCCGCGACCTGGTTCGTGCTGGGCTACTTCGTGCTGCTCAACCTGAGCTACTTCGGGCTCAACCTGCTGGCCATCACCTCGCTCATGCGCAACAGCCAGGAGCGCGTGCTCGAGGAGCTGCCGCAGGCCTACTCGGGCCTGGAGCCATCCATCAGCGTGCTCATGCCGGCCTTCAACGAGCAGGCGACCATCGTGGCGTCGGTGCGCTCGATGCTGCAGCTCACCTACGCCGACTTCGAGGTGATCGTCATCAACGACGGCTCGCGCGATGCCACGCTGGGCGTGCTGCGCGAGGCCTTCGCGCTGGAGCCCTTTCCGCAGGCCCATGCCGCGCGCCTGCCGACCCAGCCGATCCGCGCCGTGTACCGCTCCACCGCGCACCCCAACCTGTGGGTGATCGACAAGGAGAACGGCGGCAAGGACGATTCGCTCAATGCCGGCATCAACATCGCGCGCCACCCGCTGTTCTGCGGCGTCGATGCCGATTCGGTGCTGGCGCGCGACAGCCTGCAGCGCGTGGTCAAGCCCTTCCTGCGCGACCCCGACATGGTGGCCAGCGGCGGCACCGTGCGCGTGGCCAACGGCTGCGTGGTGCGCGACGGGCACCTGGTGAGCGTGGGCCTGCCGCGCGACGGCTGGGCCATGTTCCAGGTGGTGGAGTACCTGCGCGCCTTCCTGTTCGGGCGCCTGGGCTGGTCGCGGCTGAATGCGCTGCTGGTCATCTCCGGCGCCTTCGGCCTGTTTCGCACCGAGACGGTGGTGCGCGTGGGCGGCTACAAGACGCGCTCCATCGGCGAGGACATGGAGCTGGTGGTGCGCATGCACCGCGAGCTGCGCGCGCAAGGCGTGCCCTATCGAATGGAGTTCGTGCCCGAGCCCGTGTGCTGGACCGAGGTGCCCGAGGACTACCGCAGCCTGCGCAACCAGCGCGTTCGCTGGCAGCGCGGCCTGGGAGAAAGCCTGGCGGCGCACTGGGGCCTGGTGTTCAGCCGCCGCGGCGGCGCGCCCGGCTGGCTGGCCTTTCCCTTCATGGTGCTGTTCGAGTGGCTGGGGCCGCTGGTGGAGGTGGGCGGCTACCTCTTCATGGTGCTGGCCATTGCCTACGGAATGATCTCGTGGACGGCCTTCGGCGCCTTCCTGCTGGTGGCCATCGGGCTGGGCGTGCTCTTTTCCGTCTCCAGCCTGCTGATGGAGGAGATGTCCTTCCACCTCTACCCCAAGTACCGGCAGCTGGCGCTCCTGGCCCTGATCGCGGTCGCGGAGAACTTCGGCTACCGCCAGCTCAACAGCCTGTGGCGGCTCAAGGGGCTGTGGCAGTGGGCGCGCGGCAAGCAGGGCCAGTGGGGTGCGATGACGCGCAAGGGGTCTTGGCAGGGGCCCTAGGGAGCGAGTGCGAAACGATAGTGCCGCCGTCGTTTCGCACTCAAAAGAGGGCCTTGCGCTCCGCGCACACGGAAAAGAAAAAGCCGCCTACTCGGCGGCTTTCTCCTACAGCAAGTGCCCCGCTAGAGCACAGGGTGTGGTGAATCCTCTGCCTTGGCATCCCGCTCGGCATGCCGTTTATCCAAAGCTTCGCGCTTCAGATACGCATTCTGCACTCGGTGCTGCAAGAACGCGCCAACCTTGTCACGCCCAAACACGGCAAAGACGCCCAGCAAAGCTGCGACGCCTACCGAGGCCCCAGCGAAAACCAGCAGTTCTTCCATGAAGTGCAGTATAGCGGGGGGGGTCACCCGGTGCTACCGCCTAACTCGACACCCCAACCGAAGCGCGGTTACCAACCCATGCCGCTGCGCCGCGGCATACGAATATTCCGAATCCGAAGAGGATCGCGGCACCAACTGCATAGATCGGATCGTTCGAGTCCAGACTCGGGAGCCCCTGGGCGGACCCTTTCTGAGCAGCTGCCACGATCGCTTCTCGATTTTTCCAGAGATAGGCCACGATCGGGCCGCCGCCCACGAGACTTCCGAATAGATCTGCCAAGGCGCCAAAGAACCAAGGCGATTGCACCTGCCGCCAAACCCAATATATGGCGGTGAACTGAAAGATATAAAAACCAAACAGGGCTCTGCCCGATTTCCGCCCTACTTCCCCGAGCGTCACACCGAAATACGCTTCCGCAATAGCGAGCGCAAGCAGAAAAATGATTGCGGCAAAGGCAATCAACAAGAGGACGTGAGTTGGATCCTCAAACCAATACAGCATGTCCATCGCCCTCCGGGTGCTTGTTGTTGTATCCGTGAATTACAGCATGCCCCTCGCAAGGCATCGGACTGCCGGTCCGCGCCGCACCCCAGTCTGCGGGTCTTGCTAATCGTGCCGCCATCGTCCGCCGATCCGCAGCTCTCCCGGACCGATCATTCGACCACAGGCAGCTCGAAGAAGAACTCGCTGCCCTGCCCCAGCGTGCTGGCGTAGTCGATGCGGCCGCCGTGCTCCTGGACGATGCTGCGGCAGATGTTCAGACCCAGGCCGGTGCCGCCCTTCTGCCGCCGGTCGGAGCTGTCGGCCTGCGAGAAGCGCTCGAAGATGCGCCCGCGGAACGACTCCGGAATGCCCGCGCCGTCGTCGATCACCGAGACGCGCACGGCCGAGGGCGCCTGGCCCATGCGGATCGTCACGCGCTTGCTCGGCCCGGTGAACTTCACCGCGTTGGACAGCAGGTTGACCATCACCTGCACGATGCGGTCGGCATCCGCCAGCACGCGCACGTCGTCCAGGCGCGCCTGCAAGTCCAGCTCCACGCCGTGCTGCTGGGCATACGCACGGGTGGCGTCCATGGCCTGCTCGACCAGGGGCGCCAGCGGCTGCACCGTCATGGCGTAGTGCATGAGGCGCGCCTCGATGCGCTCCACGTCGAGCACGTCGTTGATGAGGCGCACCAGCCGGTCGCTGCTCTGGGCCGAGCGCGCCACCAGTTCGCCGGCCGCATCGGGCAGCTCGCCAGCCATGCCGGAGGCCAGCAGGCTCAGCGCGCCGTGGATGGCCGTCATGGGGGTGCGCAGCTCGTGCGTGACGGTGGAGACGAACTCGCTCTTGAGCCGCTCCATGTGGCGCCGCTCGGTGATGTCCATGTAGGTGGTCACGAAGCCGCCGCCGGGCATGGGTGCGCTGCGCACTTCCAGCGCCCGCCCGTCGGGCATCTGCCGCTCCGACAGCATGTGCCGGGGCACCTGGGCGCCCTGCACCATGCGCTCGACGATCTCGTCGACCGTGCCCGGCCCGTAGTCGCCGCGCGCTGCGTTGTGGCGGATGATGTCGGCAAAGGTGGGCTGCGGCTCGAGCAGCAGGTCCGGCGGCAGGTCCAGCAGGATGCGGTAGGCCGAGTTGTAGGCCGCCAGCTTCAGGTCTGCATCGAACACGCTCAGCCCGCAAGGCAGGTTGTCCAGGATGCTGCGCAGCACGGCGTTGCTGCGGCGCAGTTCCTCGCGCACGTTGCGCACCACCGAAATGTCCTGCAGCGTGCCCACCAGTCGCACCGGCACGTCGTCTTCCACCTCGACCGCGCCCACCGAGCGGATCCAGATGGCCGCGCCGTCCTGCGTGGTCAGCGGGAGCTCCAGGTTCCAGGGCTTGCGCTGCTCGATGCATTCGCGCGCCGTCTGCTCGACGATGGAGCGCTCGGCGGGGGCGAAGAAGTCGAAGGCGCCGGTCAGCCGGGGCTGCTGGCCCACCGGCACGCCGAAGATGCGGAAGGTCTGCTCCGACCAGGTCAGCCGGTTGGTGCGCAGGTCGACTTCCCAGCCGCCCACGCCGGCCACCCGCTCGGCGCGCTCCAGGAAGGACTTGCTGGCGCGCAGCTGCTCTTCGGCGCCCTTGCGCTCGGTGATGTCCATCTGCGTGCCGGACATGGTGCGCGGGCGGCCGGCGGCGGTGCGGTCGAACACCCGGCCGCGCAGCAGCACCCAGATCCAGTGGCCGGCGCGGTGCTGCATGCGCATCTCGCACTCGAAGTAGGGCAGTTCGCCGTCCAGGTAGCGCTGCAGAAGGCTGGCGGAGCTGCGAAGGTCGCTGCGGTGGCACAGCGTGCGCCACCTGGCCACGTCCAGCGGCTCAAGCTCCTGCAGCGTGTAGCCCACCATGCTGGCCCAGCGCTCGTTGCAGGTCAGGCGCCCGCTGGGCAGGTCCCACTCCCAGGCGCCGGCGTCGGTGCCTTCGATGATCTGGTCCAGCCGCTGGCGCTCGCGCGACAGCTCGGCCGCGGCGAGCTTCTTCTCGGTGACGTCCTGGCCGATCTGCATGAAGCCGACCAGCTGGCCCGCTTCGTCGTGGTGGGGCTGGATCTCCAGGTCGATCCAGTACTCGCGCCCGTCCTTGGCGCGGTTGATGACCTCGACCCTGCAACTGCGCCCCGCCGCGTCGGCCGCGTCGATGGCGGCGTAGCTGGCCGGGTCGGTGCGGCCGCTGCCCAGCAGGGCCAGGGGCGTGCTCCCGAGCGCCTCGCCCATCGAATAGCCATACACCCGGGTGAAGCCTTCGTTCACCCACAGGATTCTGCGCGCCCGGTCGGTGATGACCACCGCGTTGGACGTGTGGCGCACCACCTCGGCCAGCCTGCGCAGGTCGCGCGTCATGCTTTGCGCCAGCGCCCGTGCGCGCGCCTCGCCCGAGGCCAGCAGCCACACCGCCAGCGCCAGCAGCGCCGAGATGGCGGTGCCCGTCACGCGGATCAGGCTGGGCGACCAGTAGTCCAGCGCGGGCCAGAAATCGGAGTCGGGCGCCATGCGCATCGAGAACTGCCGCCCGCCGATGACCACCGACGCCGCGCTCGGCTCCACCACCGGCAGCGGGCGCCACGACAGCCAGCCCGGCATGAGCGCGTCGTGCGGACTCTCGGCCGAGAAGACGAGATGGCCGCCTTCCTCGGCTCCGTCGAACAGGCTGAAGGCGAGGTCGGCATCGATGCTGTCCAGCACGCCGTCCAGCAGTTCGGAGGCGACGATGGGCGCGTAGACCACTGCCGTCAGCGCAGCCGTGCGCTGCAGCGGCGTCACCGGCTCGGTGCCGGGGCTGTAGACCGGCACCATGTACAGGAAGCCGGTGCCCTGCCCCTTGTCCTGCACCAGCGTGAGGGGGGCACTGAGCGTGGCCTGCCCCGACCCGATGGCCTGCTCGATGGCGCGGCGCCGCGTCGGCTCCGAGCCGGCGTCGTAGCCCAGCGCCGAGCGGTTGGCCTCGAGCGGTTCCACATACTTGATGGCGAACACCTCGGCCTGTCCGCCGCTGTTGTTGTTGTTGCTGCTGCCGTTGCCGCCGCCGTGCAGCTCGTAGTCGCCCTGGCCTTCGGCGCGCCGCGCCTGGACAAAGCGCTCGACATCGACGCGCGGCACGCGCTCGATGATGCCCAGGCCGCGCACGCCCGGAAACTCCTGCATCAGGGCGCGCGACTGCACATAGCCCTGCCAGGCCTCGCGGTCGATGTGCGCGCCGGTGGCGAAGATGCCCCGTGCGCCCATCAGCGCGTAGACCGGCAGCCGGAAACGCCGCTGCACCTCGGACACGAGGCGGTCCTTCTGCCGCTCGAACTTGGCTTCGGCGGCGGCGCTGATGGTGCGCTGCAGCCAGTGCGCGGCCAGCATGGTGCACACGATGCCCACCACCAGCACCCCGGTCGACAAGGCACGCGGAGACCGCGCCAGGCCGTTCGAATAGGCCGACGTCGCTTCGCGCCCGCGCAAGGCCGCGGCCCGCCAGCGGATCCACAGCGCCACGGCCGCAACTTCCAGCGCGATCTGCCAGAGCACGTCCAGCGAACTCGACCCGCTCCCCCGAAGCGCCATCCAGCTCAGAAAGAGGGCCTCGGTGGCGACGATGAGAACGCAAGCCTCCAAGCCAAGGCGCAGGATTCCGACTCTGGATGTCATGGGGCCCGAGTTTAGGGGGCGGCCTGCGCGACCGCGGCAGACTGCGTGCGCCTGCGGCGAGGAGGCTCAGTCCGGCACGAACCTCGCCTTGAACCTTGCAACATCGTCCGCCTGCTCCAGCGTCACGAGCTGCCCCATCTTGCCGTCGCAGAGGCGGCAGGCGGCGAACAGGCTGTAGCGGCCGGCCAAGTCGTAGCTCGGCAGGTCGATCAGCGCATAAGGCTGCGGCACGAACACCTGGTGCTCGAACACCACCCGGTGCACGTTGCGTGGCGAGGGAAAGAGCTTGTACTCGGCGGTGTCGAAGGATCTTGCGGTGGCCATGCCGCCATTTTCGCTCTGCCGCGGCTGATCTTCAGGCTTGCCCCAGCGGGCGCTGGTGGCACCTGGACAGGATCGTGTAGCGCCGGCCGGCCGCCTTCGCGTGGCTCATGCCGATTTCGCACTGGGCCTGGGTGCGCATGGAAAAGTCGGCACGCACGCCGGTCGACTTGTCGATGATCGAGACCTGGTATGGCAGCTCGGAGCCCGCGTCGTCGGACACGCATTCGAAGTCTGCCTCGCCCTGCGCCACGTAGCGTGCCAGCCGCGGGTTTCTCTGCAGCGTGCGCTTGCGCTCGGCCTCGCACTGCCTGGCGGAGGCGAAGGCCGTCTGGGTGATGGAGATGCCGTCCGACGACAAGAGGAGGAAGCGCTCCGGGTTGTCGAGGTCGTCGTCGGCATCGGCGCGCGGCGCCGCCGGGTTCTGCAGGGCGCTCGGGGCGTGCTTCTTACCGTTGTTATTGGAATGGGGGTGCTGGGTTGCCGCCAAGGCGCCGGCGCAAAAGAGGGAGGCGGCCAGGCAGGCCAGCGACATCGCCCAGCCGGCCGGGCGCGCAGTGTTCGTCGCAGCAGTGGTGTTCATCATCCGACCCCTTTCCAGATTCGGAGTGGACCACATTCGCCGGGGCCGCGCACGTGCAACCGCCGGCGGCACCGCGCCGCCGTTCCCACGGGCACTGCGAGGTGGACGGGGGCGCCGCCGGCCGGGCGCCCCAGCGACAAGGCGTGCTAAGCCCCCACCTTCGCGGCAAACGCCAGCACCGCCTTCTCGAACGCCTCGGCAGGCGGATTGGTGATGCCCGCGCCGATCATCCCGACGCCGGGCTCCTTGTGCGCGATGGCGGTGCTGATCACCGGCAGGATGCCCGTCTGCACCACCTTGCGGATGTCGATGCCCGTGGCGATGCCGCGGAAATCGAGCAGGGGAATGGTCACGTTCGGATTGGTGGTGGTGGTGATCTCGGCCATGCTCAGCGAATACGCCACCGCGTCGTCCGCCGTGCCGCCGATGAGCGCCACGATGGCCGGCGCCGCCGCCATGGCAAAGCCGCCCAGGCCGTAGGTCTCGGTGATGGCGCTGTCGCCGATGTCCAGGCCCGAGTCCTCCGGCTTGAAGCCCGCGAACATGGGACCGATCACCGGCTGCGCCGGGCCGGTGAACCAGGTGTTGCCGGCCATGCCGCTCACGCGGATGCCGAACTCCACGCCGTTGCGCGCCATGGTCGTGACCACGGTGCTGCCCTCGATGCCGTGCGCCGAGTCGAGCGCGCACTTGCACAGCACCATCCAGGTCGGGCCCGAGAAATAGTCGCTGCTGGCGACGAAGTCGAACACCTCCCGCTTTTGCGAGGTGGGGAAGTCCGTCTCCAGGATGAACGGCGCCAGCTTCTGGATGAGCAGGCAGGTGCCGGCGTTGTTGCGGTTGTGCGCCTCGTCGCCCATGTGCAGCGCCTGCGACAGCATCAGCCGCAGGTCGATTTCGCCGGCGCGGTCCATGGCCGCGGCCAGGATGGGGCCGAGCACGTCGCGCATCCAGTTCAGCCGCTCGATCACGCTGGCGTCGTTGGCGCCCATGCGCAGGATCTTCGCCATCTGCTCGCTGAGGTTGGTGTAGGCCACGTTGCCGTAGGTGCGGTTGCGCACCACGTGCATGTACATCGAGGCAGAGGTCACCCCCGCCATGGAGCCCACGCAGTCGTGCTCGTTGCAGGGCGAGAAGGTGATGTCGCCCGATGCGGCCACCTTGACGGCTTCGTCCAGGTCCTTGGCCAGGCCTTCGAACACCAGCGCACCGGTCACGGCGCCCTTCATGGCACCGTTCATGCGCTCCCAGGTGATGGGCGGGCCGGAGTGCAGGATGGTGGTCTTGGTCATGCCAGGCACCACGTCGATGGCCTTGGCAAAGCCCACCAGCATGGGCTGCGAGGTGGTGATGCGGCGCACGGCCTCTTCGTTGGCCGCGGCAATTCGGGCCTGCACCGCAGGGTTGTCCAGCTTGTCGAGCGCGGCGATGACCTCTGGCTTGCCGCCGCCTGGCGGGCGCCAGTCGACCTGGGCCACGGCGCCGCCCTGGCGCTGGATGTCGTTCTTGAAGAAATCGATGCCGACGTTGATGACGCTCACGCCATCTTCGAACAACTGGTGAATGCGACTGCTCATGACTGTTCGCCTTTCTCTTTTGTCTTTGCGCTCTATTTCTTCGAGACGAAGCCGCGCGCCAGCAGGCCCGCGTTGGTGCAGCTGCTGGCCAGCGTGACGCCGGCATCGGTCAGCTTGCGGGTCTGCTCGCTCAGCGACGGGGTGTCGTCCTCGGTGCCCAGCACGTAGGCCAGTATCTCGAGGTGGCGCCCTTCGCTGCGGGCCAGGGCCTGGCTTTCCAGGATGGCGGGCAGCGTGACGCCCACCGGGTCTTCGTGCGAGCCGAAGCCCAGGATGAAGTCCAGCACGATCACGCCCACCGAGGGGTCGCGCGCCTCCTGCAGCAGCCGCTCGATGCGCAGCGACGGGTCGATCATCGGGTGCGGCCGGCCGCGGGTGAAGTCGTCGTCGCCGAAGTCGATGAAGGTGTGCTCGCGGCTGCGGCCCACGTCTTCCATCCGGTAGGCCGGGTCCTTGGCGATGTTGCTGTACACGCTGGTCGGGAAGCTCTCGCGCGCCAGCAGCGACAGCTCCTCGCACAGCGTGCCGCCGCACATCAGGCCGCGGATGTACTGCTGCCGCGGGCCCAGCTTGGCGCGGATCTCTTCGATGAGCGGCAGGTTCAGCGCGCGCTTGTTGATCTCGCTTTCATTCTTGCCCGCCAGAATCACGGCCTGCAGCGCCGCTTCCTTGGTGGTGCGGGCAAAGTGGCCGCCGGCCTTCTTCACCGCCTCTTCGGTGCCGCCCAGGAAACACACGACCACCGGCTTGCCGCATTCGGCCACGGCCGCCAGAACCTTCTTCTCGACGCTCTTGGCCGGCGGCTTGGACACCAGCACGATCACCTTCGTGGCCGGGTCGTTGGCCAGCGCGTTCAAGCCGTCGAGCATCATGATGCCGCCCACGGCCTCGCTCAGGTCGCGCCCGCCGGTGCCGATGAGTTGGGTGATGCCGCCGCCGAAGTCGTGGATGCGTACGCTCACCTCCTGGCTGCCGGTGCCAGAGGCGCCCACGATGCCGATGCTGCCCTTGCGCACCGCATTGGCAAAGCACAGGCCCACGCCGCCGAAGATGGCGGTGCCGCAGTCCGGGCCCATCATCAGCAGGCCCTTGTCGTGCGCGGTCTTCTTCAGCGCGATCTCGTCCTCGACGCTCATGTTGTCGCTGAACAGGAGCACGTGCAGGTCGCGGTCCAGTGCCGCCCGGGCTTCGCGCGCCGCGTACTCGCCCGGCACCGAGATGATGGCCAGGTTGGCGCCGGCCACGTTCTCGGCCGCGCTGGCCAGCGTGGCGTAGCGGATCTCGCCGCCGGCGCCGCCCTTGGGCTTGTCGCGCTTGTCCAGCAGCTCCTCGACCTCGGCCATCGCGCCATCGATTCGATCCGCGCTCGCGGTCTTCACCACGATCAGCAGGTCGCCGTTGCCGGCGGCCTCGACCTCAGGTGTGAGAAGGCCGACGTTCTTCAGCACGCCCTTGTTCATTTCCGTGCCCATCGCGACCACGGCTTGTTCGATGCCTTCGATCTGGTTCGCCTTGGTCGACAGCGACATCAGCGAAACGGAATCGAAGTACGTGTTCTTGCGGACTACCACCTTGACTGGCATGAGCGCTTTCCTTCGTGAGTAATGTTGAGTTCGAGTCCGCAACGGACCCCCGCGACAATGTCCGCACCCGACGTGGAGCCGATGGCCAGCACCCGCCGCAATGCCGGCGCCAGCTGACCTGGCGCCCCGTCCATGAGATGACCGATGAGGGCCGCGACGGATTCGCGCACCCTCCCCCGCGCAGCTTGAACGAGCGCTGCGAGACTGATGGCATGGGTGGCCTGCTCGGCGCGGTCCAGCACCTCGGCGCCGCCGCCCAGCCAGCCACGGCACGGGCTGCCCGCGATGTTCAGCACCGCAAAGAGCCCGACCAGGAAATCGTCGCCCGACGGCGTGAGCCCCGGGCCCAGGCCGAACAGGCTGCAGGCGTGTTCGCGCGCCGCTGCATGGTCGCCGCGCGCCAGCGCGTCGGCCAGCCGGGCCGAGCGCTGCGCGAGCATGTCCGCCACGGCGACCTCGAAGGCGCCGCCTCCGCGCGGCGGCGCGAGCATGCCGCCGGCCGCGTCCAGCCTGTCCAGCTCCGCCTGCAGCCAGCGCAGGTTGGTGCGCAGGCGGCTGCTGTCCGCGGGATAGGCCGGCAGGGTGCATTCCCACGGCGTTGCGTCCGCCAGGGAGATCTGCAGGCGCTCGCCCAGCCAGATGTCTTGTGCGCCGGCACGGACCGCGTCGCCGTCCGCAATGCCGCATTCGCCGAATCCCGACAGGCGCAGGATGGCAGTGTTGGGTGCGTTGTCCATGCCGCGGCAGGCCAGCGTGAACATCTCGCCGCTGTCGTCGTGCACGATGTTGACCACGCGCTCGAACACGCTGTGCACGCGGCCGCCGAAGCCGCTGCGCAGCGCCTGGAGCAAGGCCGTGTCGATGCTCGCGGCGCGCGTCTGCGCCACCACGACGCGGCGCGCCGACGCGCCGGGTGCGGTGGTTAGGAGTGCTGCTGCGCCGCTCATGATCGTTCAGGCCCGGTTGGCCACCGCGCCGGCGTTGGAGGCTGCCCGCCCCGGCCCGCGCAGCAGCTCCAGCGAGCGCTCGCGGTGCGCAATGAACAGCGCATTGGTCGCGTCGACCGACAAGGCTTCCTCGATGGCGGCCAGCGCCTTCTCGTGCTGCCCCAGCGAGCGCAGGCTGTTGGCCGCGTGGAACCAGTAGTCGGCACGGCGCGGCTGCTGCGCAAGCAGCACCTCCATCTCGGCTACTGCCTGCTCGTGCCGGTTCAGCTCGCGCAGGTAGTTCGACTTGTGATAGCGGGCAAAGGGCAAGCCGGGCTGCAGTGCAATGGCCGCGTCGAATTCGCGCAGCGCATCGTCGGCATGCCGCAGGCGGCGCAGGCACTGGGCGATGTACGAGTGGAACTCGATGGCCTTGGGCTCGGAATCCAGCGCCTCGCGATACTGCACGATGGCGTCTTCGTGCCGGCCCATTTCGCCCAGCAGGTAGCCGCGGTAGTAGTGCAGGTCCAGCGGGTCGCCGTCGAAGGCGCCGCCGTCGCCCAGCATGTCGAGCGCAGCGCCGTAGGACTGGCGGCGAATGAGTTCGCGCACGCGGTCCAGCGGAGGCGGGCCCGGCGGGTGTGCGCCGGCCACGCAGATGCGCAGCACCAGGCTCTGGCCCTGCGCCTCGGCGTGCCAGATGGCCGAGCGGCCGGCGCGGTCGCGCAGGTGGATGTCGGCGCCGGCGGCCACCAGCGTGGCCACCACGTCGGCAAACAGCCGCCCGCCGTCGCCCAGGATCACCGCCTCCAGCAGCGGCGTCCAGCCCAGGCCGTTGACGTGGTCCACCGCCAGGCCGGCGTCCAGGCACAACTGCACCGTGCGCAGGTAGCCCTTCTCGGCGGCCGGCAGCAGCGGGCTGGCGCCGAAGCGGTTGAGGCTGCGCAGGTCGGCGCCGCCTTCCATGGTGGCGCGAAAGATCGCGTCGAAGCCGTTGGCGCCGGCGCAAAGGTAGGGCGACAGCAGCGTTTCGTCGCGCTGGTTGACGTCGCTGCCGGCCTGGATCAGGCGCTGCGCGATCGCCACGTTGTTGGCCTGCGTGGCCGCCATGAGCGCGGTGCGCCCGCGCGCGTCCTGCCAGTCGACCGGGGCGCCGCCCTTGAGCAGGCGCTCCACCGCACGCGCGTCGCCGCGCTCGGCCGCCGACACCAGGTCCGCGCCTTGATGAGCCTGGTCTTGAGCTTGCGCCGCCATGCTCGTTACTCCTTGCGGGTGCGCAGTGCGTTGCTCACGTGCTCGGAATTGGTGACGAAGCCGAAGCACTTCTTCACGTTCCAGACGGTCGCCTCGGTGCAGAAGTCCGGCGAGGTGGTGGCGCAGCAGTCTTCCAGCATCACGCAGCCGTAGCCCAGGAAGTTGGCATCCTGCAGCGAGCACATCACGCACTGGTCGGTGTTCACGCCGGCGAACAGCAGGCTGCGGATGCCCATGTTGCGCAGGATGCTGTCCAGCGGCGTGTCCCAGAAGCCGCTGATGCGGTACTTGTCGACGCAGATATCGTCGGGGTGCTTTTCCAGCTCGTCCACCACGGCGGCGGCCCAGCTGTCCTTTTCCAGCACCTTGGCGCCGTGGCCCGGCAGCGCCTCGCCCAGGCCGATGCCCACGCCATGCGGCTTGTACAGGTGCAGCTGGTTGGGCGGCATGTTCTTCAGGTCGGGCCGGTTGCCCCAGTTCACCCAGATCACCGGCACGCCGGCCGCGCGCAGCTCGGGCATGAGCCGCTGCAGCGGGCCGATGGGGGCGCGGTCGGGCGTGTAGTCCACGCCCAGGTGGTCGACCCAGCCGCGCTCGGCGCAGAAGTCGTTCTGCATGTCGATGATGATCAGCGCGCTGCGGCGCAGGTCGATGGTCACCGTCTGCGGCTCGGCATGGAAGCTCAGCGGCAGCGGGGCCGGACCTTGCGCCGACATGTCCACATGCGCGGCGTTCACGCGCCATTTGTAGTTGGACCCCGAGCCCAGCTCGAACAGCTGTTCGCTGGCGGCCTTCTTCGACGGAAGGGATGCGTTCTTGCTCATGGTTCTTGTCTCCGCGTTGAAATCGTTGTGGGTCAGTCGAGTAAGGCAGGCTTATCCGCCGCGCCTGAATGCCAGTGTGAGCGCGGACGGCTGGCGGCTGGTACCGACAAAACCCGCCACCGCGAACAGCGCCAGCACGTAGGGCAGCATCAGCAGGAGCGCCACCGGCACGTCCAGCTTCATGGTGGGCACCAGGAACTGCAGCGCCGTCGCAAAGCCGAACAGCAGGCAGGCGGCCAGCGTCTTCCAGGGATTCCAGCCGCCGAAGATCACGGCCGTGATGGCCAGGTAGCCGGCGCCCTTGGTCATGCCCTCGGTGAAGGTGTTGCTGTCGGCCACCGACATGAAGGCGCCGCCCATGCCGGCCAGCGCACCGGCGTACAGCACGCCCAGGTAGCGGGTGCGGGTCACGTTGATGCCCGCCTGGTCGGCAGCGCGCGGGTCTTCACCCACGGCGCGCACGGCCAGCCCGAAGGAGGTGTACTTCAGCAAGGCCCAGGTCACCACCACCAGGCCGAAGGCCACGTAGGTCAACCCGGTCTGGTTAAACAGCGCGGGGCCGATCACCGGGATCTCGGCCAGGCCCGGCACCGCCACCTTGCCGAAGCCGGGGATGGTGTCGCGCGACAGCGGCCCGAAAATCTCCCGGTATAAAAAGGTGGTGGCCCCCAACGCAAGGATGTTGAAGCCGATACCCACCACCAACTGGTTGGCGCGCAGCGTGACGCTGAGAATCGCCTGGAAGAAGGCAAACACCAGGCTGGCCATGACGCCCACCAGCAGCCCCACCATGGGCGACTTGGTGAGCCACGCGGCCAGCGCGGCTGCAAACGCGGCGGTGAGCATCATGCCGTCCAGGCTCAGGTTGAGCACCCCGGCGCGCTGGCTCAGCAGTTCGCCCGAGCCCGCCAGCAGGATGGGCATGGCCAGGCGCAGGCCCGAGCCGATGAAAACGGCGAGTTGGTCTTCGGTCATTTTCTTCCCGCTTTCTTGTCGATGAGCCAGGTGGAACCGGCCACGGCGATCACGATCAGGCCCTGGCAGATCAGCACCACGGCGGCAGGCACCTGTGCGCTGATCTCCATCGCGATGCTTCCCGAGCGCAGGAAGCCGAACAGCAGCGCACCCACCACCACGCCCAGCGGCGAGCCGCGCGACAGCAGCCCCACCACCAGCCCGTCGAAACCGTAGCCCGACGAGAAATCGTTGGTGAGATAGTGGTTTTGCCCCTGGATGAGCACCGCGCCCGCCAGCCCGCCGAGGCCGCCGGCCACGGCCATGGCCACGATCACCAGGCGGCCGGTCTGGATGCCGGCGCGGCGCGAGGCCGAGTCGTTCAGGCCCACGGCGCGCAGCTTCAGGCCCAGCGAGCTGCGCTTGAGCAACACCCACACGACAGCGACCGCCGCCACGAACAGCAGCAGGCCGATGTGCATGGGCGAGGTCGGATCGCTGGGGAACAGCATGGGCAGCTGCGCTTCCAGCGCGATCTCGGCCGACTCGGGCAGCGACGACACTTCGGTCATCGGCTTGCGCAGGAGGTGCACCGACTCGACCGACCAGTACACCACCGGCAGCGCGATGAAGGTCAGCAGCAGCGTGGTGATCACCTCGTTGGTGCCGCGCCAGGCCTTGAGCCAGCCAGCCACCCCGCCCCACAGCGCGCCGGCCACCGCGCCCGCCACCAGCGGAAGCGCGAAGGCCAGGCCCAACGGCAGGCTGGCCGCGCCGTGCAGCGCCACGGCCGTGGCGATCATGCCGCCGATGGCCAGTTGCCCCTCGCCGCCCACGTTGGTGAGGTTGGCGCGGTTGGCGAAGATGAAGCCCAGCCCGACGAAACCCAGGCTGATGGCCCGGTTGATCGAGGCGCCGATGTTGAAGCCGCTGCCCGCCATGCCGTCCCAGAAGGCATCCATGGCGTCGGCCACGGAGCTGCCGGTGGTGGCGATGATGAGCAGGCCGATCAGCAGCGCCGCTGCCGTCGCGACCACCGGAACGGCGATCTTGAGCAGGGTGCCTGGCGCCAGTTGGCGCGGGCTGGAGGGCGACTGGATGGGCTGCATGGTCAATGTGGAGGATTGCCTGTTCATGTCGGGTTCCTACTGCTACTACGCATGTCCGGACATCATTGAGCCGATGGCTTCGCGGTTGGACGCGGTGGCCTCCATCTCGCCGACGATCCGGCCGCGGTACATCACGGCCACGCGGTCGGAGACGGCGATCAGTTCGTTGAGCTCGCTGGAAATCAGCAACACGCCCAGGCCCTTGTCGCGCGCGGCCTGGATGCGGCTGTACACCGCCTCCACCGCGCTCACGTCCAGGCCCCGGGTGGGCTGCGCCGCCAGCAGGAGCTTGAGCGGCGACAGCGTGAGCTCACGTGCAAGCACGGCCTTCTGCTGGTTGCCGCCCGAGAGGCTGGACATGGGCGCATCGGCATTGCTCGCACGCACGTCGAACTCGCGCATCAGCGCCGTGGCTTCCTTCTTCATGGCGGCGCGGTCGAGCAGGCCGAAGCGGCTGAAGCGCTTGGTGGCGCCCAGGAACATGTTCTCGGAAATGCTCAGCTCCGACACCACGGCCACTGCATGCCGGTCTTCGGGCACGATGCCCACGCCGGTGGCGGTGATCTCCTTGGGGCTGGCTGCCGTCAGGTCGGTACCGTCGACCACGATGCTGCCTGCGCTGGCGCGCTCCAGCCCGGCCAGGATCGCACCCAGTTCGCTCTGGCCGTTGCCTTCCACGCCGGCAATGCCGACCACTTCGCCTGGGCGCACCTGCAGCGTGACATCGTCCAGCCGGGTGACGCCCGCGGCGTCGCGAAAGCTCACGCCCTTGAGTTCGAGCGCCGGCTTGCCGCCCCTGGCGCCCGCAGCGGGCCGCTGCGCGGCCGCCGGTGCGCTGCCTGCGGCCGGCGCATCGGCCAGGCCCAGCGTGGCGGCCAGCACGCCGTCGCCGCCGGTCTGGATCTCGTGGCCGATCATCGAGCGCACCAGCGCGCGCATGTCGGCGCCTTCCATCGGCACGGTCTCGATCACGGTGCCCTGGCGCAGCACCGTGGTGCGGTCGGCCACCTTGGAAATCTCGGCCAGCTTGTGCGTGACCAGGATGACGCCGCGGCCGTCGTCGGCCACGCGGCGGCACACCGTCAGGAAGGCATCGACCTCGCTGGGCGGCAGCACCGCCGTGGGCTCGTCCAGCACCAGCAGCTTGGGGTCGCCCAGCAGGCACTTGATGATTTCCACCTGCTGGCGCTCGCCCACCGACAGGTCGCGCACCACGCGCCAGGGGTCGACTTCCAGCTTGTATTCGTCGGCCAGGCGCTTCATGCGCGCCACCACCTGCCCCGCGTCGAGGATGGCGCTGGTGCGGCCCATCATCAGGTTCTCGACCACCGTCATGGTCCCCACCAGGCTGAAGTGCTGGTGGACCATGCCGATGCCCTGGCGCAGCGCATCGGCCGGGCCTTCGGGCGCGAAGGGCGCGCCGCCGAAGGAAATGGTGCCCGCAGTGGGCTTGTGCACCCCGAAGATCAGGTTGCACAACGTCGACTTGCCGGCACCGTTCTCGCCGAGCAGGCAATGCACCTCGCCGCGCTCGACGTCGAGGTTGATGTTGGTCAGGGCGGCCACGGCGCCGAAGCGCTTGGACACGCCCGAGAGTTCGAGCAAGGCCACGGCGTGGGCCCCGTCAGCCGATGGCGACCTTGATCTTGCCCGACAGGAGGTCGCCCTGGATCTCTTTGATCTTGGCAACCATCTGGGGCGTACCGCCGCCGCACACTTCCATGCCCGCCGAGCCCGGACCCATGGCCAGGCCGAACTGCTTGTACTCGGGCTTCCAGGTGCCGGCCATCATCTGGTCGATGGCGTACTCGACCATGAAGCCGATGCCGCTGACGGTGTAGGCCACATACAGCGGGTTGGCGTCGGCGCAGTAGTTGGCGTAGCTGCCGATGAGCTTGGTGCCCTTCTCGCGCGCCGCCTGCTCCATGCCGCGGATGCCCAGGTTCAGGATGTTGTAGTGCACGTCCGCGCCCTGCGCGATGGCCGCCAGCGTGGCTTCCTTGGCCTTGGCCACGTCGTCGAAGTCGCCGGTGTAGGCGTCGAAGTACTTGATGTCGGGCCGCACGTGGCGCGCGCCGTTGCCGAACTCCTTGCCGGTATTGACGATGGCCGGGATCTCCATGCCGCCCACATAGCTCACCGCGCCGTTCTTCGACAGCATGGCCGCCACCGCGCCGGCCACGAAGCCGATCTGCGCCTGCAGCACGTCGTACTGCGCCACGTTCTCGGTGGGCGTGCCGGTGGGGCCGACGATCGAGAACTTCACCTTCGGGAAGCGCTTGGCCACCTTCAGCACCGAGGCCTGGGTCTGCCCGCCGCAGCCGATCACCAGGTCGTTCTTGGAGGCCAGCGCCACCAGGGCCTGCTCCATGTCGCCGAACTTCACGTTCTCGATGTAGGTGATCTTGGCCTTGCCTTCGTAGCGCTTCTGCGCGTTCTTCACGCCGTTGTACCCGGACTCCATCCAGCCGTGATCGGACTTGGAGCCTGGAAGCATGACGCCGATGCGCACCGTGTCGGCGGCCCAGGCGGAGGGCGTGAGGCCCCATTGCAGCGAGAGCACACCGGCTGAGGCGGCGCTTCGCATGAGAAAGAGTCTGCGGTCGATGCTCATGTCTGTCTCCTGTATCTCTCTTGACGTAAAGAGGTTGGGCATGTCGGGCTGCACTTGCTGTACCCGCTGCGGCCTGGTTTCGGCTGGAACGGATGACACCGCGTTTGGTTTTCGATGTCTATGCGCCTGCGACGCATGTGAACTATCCGTTCGATGAATGTTGGTGCGCTGCCGGGCCAGGCACCTGCGCACTATTCGGTACGTCAATGTGACGCATCAGCCCGGCCTTCTCGACACCCCAGCACACGCTTCCTACATTGCGCAACGTCGACATCGACGGTCCAGACCAGGAGGTCTTCGCCATGACTGAATCGCGTGCTGCCATCCAACCGGGCAGCGAGCTGCTGGAACTGCGCGGCATCCGCAAGGCCTATCCGAGCTGCGTGGCCAACGACGGCATCGACCTGCGCGTGCGCGCCGGCGAGATCCACGCCGTGCTGGGCGAGAACGGCGCCGGCAAGAGCACGCTCATGAAGATCATCTACGGCGTGGTCAAGCCCGATGCGGGCCAGGTGCTGTGGAACGGCCGGCCGCTCACGGTGGCCAACCCGGCGCATGCGCGCGAGCTGGGCATCGGCATGGTGTTCCAGCACTTCTCGCTGTTCGAGACGCTCACGGTGGTCGAGAACGTGGCGCTGGGCATGAGCGGCGCGGGCGACCTGGAGGTGCTGGCCGACCGCATCCGCACCGTGTCGGAGCGCTACGGCCTCACGCTGGACCCGATGCGGCTGGTGCATTCGCTGTCCATCGGCGAGCGCCAGCGCGTGGAGATCGTGCGCTGCCTGCTGCAGGACCTGCGCCTGCTCATCATGGACGAGCCCACCTCGGTGCTCACGCCGCAGGCGGTGCGCAAGCTGTTCGAGACGCTGCGCCGCCTGGCCGACGACGGCTGCGGCATCCTCTACATCAGCCACAAGCTCGACGAGATCAAGGAGCTGTGCCAGAGCGCCACGGTGCTGCGCGCGGGCAAGGTCACGGGCCACTGCGACCCGCGGGAAGAAACGGCATCGAGCATGGCCCGGCTGATGATCGGCGGCGACCTGCCGACCTGCAAGCATCCGCCACCGACGGCGCGCGCCGAGGCCCGGCTGAGCATCCACGGCCTCTCGCGCAAATCCGAAGACCCCTTTGGCGTCGACCTCAAGGACATCCGGCTGGACGTGCACGGCGGCGAGATCGTGGGCATTGCCGGCGTGTCGGGCAACGGGCAGCAGGAATTGCTCGCGGCCCTGTCGGGCGAAGCGACCAGCACCAACGCCGCGGACGTCGACATCTGCGGCACGCACTCCGGCCGCCTGAGCCCCGCCGCGCGGCGCCGGCTGGGCCTGTGCTTCGTGCCCGAGGAACGGCTGGGCCGCGCCACGGTGCCCACCATGTCGCTGGCAGACAACGCGCTGCTCACCGCGCACCGCCAGAACATGGTGGGCGGCGGGCTGGTGCGCAACGCAGCGGTGCAGTCCTTCACGCAGCGCTGCATCGACGAGTTCAAGGTGCGCTGCGGCGGGCCGGGGTCGGAGGCCAAGAGCCTGTCGGGCGGCAACCTGCAGAAGTTCATCGTCGGGCGCGAGATCCTGCAGGGCCCCAAGGTGCTGGTCGTCGCGCAACCCACCTGGGGCGTGGACGTGGGCGCCGCGGCCTTCATCCGCCAGGCGCTGATCGACCTGCGCGACGCGGGCTGCGCGATCCTGGTCGTGTCCGAGGAGCTGGACGAGCTGTTCGAGATCAGCGACCGCATCGCCGTGATCGCGGGCGGGCGCCTGTCTGCCGCCAAGCCGGCGCAGGAGACCAATGTCGAGGAAATCGGCCTGAAGATGAGCGGCGCCTGGCATGGGGACACCGATGCGCAGCCAGCGGCTGCAGGCGCCGCCTCCCACCTGACCACCACGGAGGTGTTCCATGCAGCTTAGGATAGAACCCAGGGCCGCCGCCTCGCTGCGGATGCGCTATGCCTCGCCGCTGATTGCCACCGGCCTCACGCTTCTCACCGGTTTCGTGCTGTTCGCCTTGCTGGGCAAGAACCCTCTGGCGGCGTTCCATGCCTTCTTCATCGCGCCGGTGAGCAGCGTCAACGGCGTGGCCGAGCTGCTGCTCAAGGCCGCGCCGCTGGTGCTGATTGCCACCGGGCTGGCGGTGGGCTTCCGGGCCAACGTGTGGAACATCGGCGCCGAAGGGCAGCTGACCATCGGCGCCATCGTCGCCGGCGGCATGGCGCTGCTGCCGGCCGCCGCCGACGGGCCGGCCTGGGTGCTGCCCGTGATGATCGTCGCCGGCGCCATCGGCGGCATGCTGTGGGCGGCGGTGCCCGCATTCCTGCGCACCCGCTTCAACGCCAACGAGATCCTGGTGAGCCTGATGCTCACCTACGTGGCGCAGCTGCTGCTGAGCTACCTGGTGCACGGGCCGTGGCGCGATCCGCAGGGGTTCAACTTCCCGCAGTCGCCGCAGCTGCCGGATGCGGCGCTGCTGCCCATCCTGCTCAACGGCACGCGACTGAACGCGGGCGTGCTGTTCGCGGTGGTGGCAGTGATCGCGGCCTGGGTGTTCCTGGGCAAGAGCTTTCGCGGCTACCAGATGCGCGTGGCCGGTCTCTCCGGCGAAGCGGCGCACTACGCCGGCTTCAGCGCCAAGCAGACCATCTGGATCGGCATGCTGGCCGGCGGCGCGGCCGCTGGCCTGGCCGGCGTGGGCGAAGTGGCCGGGCCGCTGGGGCAACTGCTGCCCACGGTGTCGCCGGGCTACGGCTTCGCGGCCATCATCGTCGCCTTCGTCGGGCGCCTGCATCCGCCGGGCATCCTGGTCGCGGGCCTCCTGATGTCGCTGCTGTACCTGGGCGGCGACGCGGCGCAGATCAGCATGGGCCTGCCTGCGGCCACCACCGCGCTGTTCCAGGGCGCGCTGCTGTTCTTCCTCTTGGGTGCCGACCTGTTCATCGGCTATCGCGTCAAGCTCGTGCCGAGCGCCAAGGAGATCCTGCAATGATCGACACGCTGATCCCCCTGGTCGTGATGACCCTCGGCGCAGGCACGCCGCTGATCTTTGCCGCGCTGGGCGAGCTGGTGACCGAGAAGTCGGGCGTGCTCAACCTCGGCGTGGAAGGAATGATGATCGTCGGCGCCATTGCCGCCTTCATCACCGCCAGCGCGACGCAGAGCCTGTGGCTGGGCGTGGGCGCGGGCTGCGTCGCGGGCGCGCTGATGGCGCTGCTGTTCGCCTTTCTCACGCTCACGCTGCAGGCCAACCAGGTGGCCACCGGCCTGGCGCTGGCCATCTTCGGCGCGGGCGTGAGCGCCTTCGCCGGCAAGAACCACGTGGGCGTGGCGCTCAAGCTGCCCGGCGGCGGGCTGGGTGGGCTTGGCGACGTCCCGGTGCTGGGCGCATTCCTGCAGGCGGTGCATCCGATGGTGATCCTGTCGTGGGTGCTTTTCGTGGGCGTGGCGTGGTTCCTCTACCGCACCCGGCCCGGCCTGGTGCTGCGCGCCGTGGGCGAGTCGCCCACCTCGGCGCATGCCATCGGCTACCCCGTGATCCGCATCCGCTACCTGGCCACCGTGTTCGGCGGCGTCACTTCGGGCCTGGCGGGCGCGTACTTGTCGCTGGTGTATGCGCCGCTGTGGCTCGAAGGCATGACCGCCGGGCGCGGCTGGATCGCGCTGGCGCTGGTGGTGTTCGCCTCGTGGCGGCCGGGCCGCGTGATGCTGGGCGCCTACCTGTTCGGCGGCATCACCATCGCCCAGTTCTTCGCACAGGGCGCGGGCATCGGCTTCGCCTCGCAGGCCATGTCGATGCTGCCCTACCTGGCCACCATCGCCGTGCTGGTGCTGATCTCGCGCAACGCCGCCATGGTGCGGCTGAACACCCCCGTATCGCTCGGCAAGCCCTTCCACGCCGGCGCCTGACCCAAGGAGCTCCTCATCATGGAAATCGATTTCGAACCCCTGTCGGCCTACGAGCGCTACAAGCTGATGGCCAGCCTGATCGTGCCGCGGCCGATCGCGCTGGTCACCACCGTGGGGCCCAGCGGCGTGGTCAACGCGGCGCCCTTCTCCATGTTCAACATGCTGGGCGAGGACCCGCCCATCCTGATGCTCAGCGTGAACCGCCTGCAGGACGGGCGGCTGAAGGACACGGCCGCCAACATCCTGGCCAACGGCGAGTTCGTGGTGCACCTGTGCGACGAAGCCATGACCGAGCAGATGCACGCCTGCGGCGACTCGCTGCCCTTCGAGGTGAGCGAGCTGGTGCACACGGGGCTGCACGCCGTGCCATCGCACACGGTGGCGCCGCCGCGCATCGTGGAAGCCCCGGTGGCCTTCGAATGCGTGCTGCACGAAAAGCTGGAAACCGACAGCCGGATCATCTTCATCGGCCGCGTGCAATGGCTCAGCGCACGCGACGGCCTCATCGACGACAAGAAGTGGCGCGTGCGCCTGCAGGACTACCACCCGGTCGGCCGCTTCGGCGCGAGCTTCTACGTGAAGACCGCGGCGCGCTTCGCCGTGGGCGGCAACGTGCAGCAGGCCGCAACGACCGCCATCGACGAGATCTGAGCATTTCCCCCTGACCCCTCGAAGCAACCACAACCATAGAAGGAGACAACCATGCTGATCCTGCCCCGCCGAGAATTCATCAAGGCCACCTCATCATTGGGCATTGCCGCGCTGGCCGGCCGCAGCGCCGGGGTGTTCGCGCAGCAACAGGACGTGCTCAAGATCGGCGTCGTGCACCAGTTTCCCATCGGCGAGGTCGGCTGGGAGACGCAGCACGCGCTGGGCTGGAAGGCCATCGAGACCGCATTCCCAGGCCGCGTGAAGGTCACGGCCGTGACCGACGTGCCGCAGGCGCAGGACGCCGAGCGCGTGTTCCGCGAACTGGCCTCGCAAGGCCACAAGCTGATCTTCGGCACCACGTTCTCGCAGATGGCGCCCATGCTCAAGGTGGCGCGCGCCATGCCCGACACCACCTTCGAGTGCTGCGCGGCCATCACCACCGCCAAGAACATGGGCGCCTTCGAGGCGCGCAACTACGAGGCCACCTACCTGGCCGGCGTGATCGCCGGGCGCATGACCAAGTCCAACGTGCTGGGCTGGGTGGGCGCATTCCCGGTGCCGCAGGTGGTGTGGCGCCTGAACGGCTTCCTGCTGGGCGCGCGCAGCGTGAACCCGCAAATCACCTGCAACGTGATCTGGATCAACAGCTGGAACGACCCGGCCAAGGAAAAGGACGCGGTCAACGCACTCATCTCGCAAGGCGCCGACGTGCTGGCCGGCAGCCCCAACACGCCGGTGCAGGGCATTGCGGCCGAGGCGCGCGGCGCCTGGAGCGTTGGCAACGGCAGCGACTTCTCCAAGTTCGTCACCAAGGGCCAGCTCACAGGCGATATCCTCGACTGGAGCAGCGCCTACGTGGAAGCCGCGCGCGACGTGATGGCCGGCACCTGGAAATCGCAGAGCCGCTGGCGCGGCGTGGGCGAAGGGGGCTTTTGCAAGATGGCCCCCTACAACTCGGCCATTCCGGCCAACGTGCTGGCCGAGGTGGCCGAGCGCGAGAAGGACCTCATCAGCGGCAAGCTCAAGGTCTTCGCCGGCCCCATCACCGACCGTGATGGCAAGCAGCGCGTGGCGGCCGGCGCGGTGCTGCCCGACCAGGAGGTGCGCAGCATCAACTGGGTGGTGGACGGCGTGAAGGGCGCCTTCCCCAAGGCCTGAAGCAAAGAGAAAGGAAAGAACACATGAGCGTGAACAAGGACTACCTGCGCATGGCCGTCGGCCTGGCGCGCAACAACGTGGTGGACCACGGCGGCCGCCCCTTCGGCGCGGTGCTGGTGAAAGACGGCCAGGTGCTGGCCACCGGCGTGAACGAGATCCTGGCCACCAACGACCCGTCGACCCACGCCGAGATGCAGGCCATCCGCGCGGCCACGGCGGCGCAGAAGAACCCGCGGCTGGACGGCTGCGAGATGTACGCCAGCGGCCAGCCCTGCCCCATGTGCCTGTCGCTGATGCACATGGTGGGCATCAAGGCCGCGTACTTCGCCGCCTCCAATGCGGACGGCGAAGCCTATGGCCTGTCGACCGCGCGCATCTATGCCGAGATGGCCAAGCCCATCGAGCAGCAGTCGCTGCAGATGTCCTACCAGCCGCTGAAGGAAGACGGCGAGAGCCCGTACGATGCCTGGCAGCGGGTCTCGCAGAAGAAGGGCTGAACTCAGGCTTCCTGCTGGGCCAGGGCAGCGGCGACCTGGTCCATGAAGCGAGCCAGTTCGATGTCGTTCATGGACAGCCCCTCGACATCGTGCGTGGTCAGCGTCACTTCCACCCGGTTGTAGACGTTGGACCACTCGGGGTGGTGATTGCGCTTTTCCGCAACCACCGCCACCTGGGACATGAAGCCCCAGGCCTGGGCAAAGTCCAAGAAGACGAACTCGCGCGAGATCGTGCCGCCGCGCTTGAGGCTCATCCGCCACGCGGGCAGTTGCGCCAGCAGCGGCTTGAGCTGCGCGTCGGTGAGCTTGGTGATGCTTGCGGTCATGCTGCCTCTTCCTGGATGCTCGGCAGCACCGTGCCGCGGCATTCGCCAAAACCGATGCGGCGGGCACCGTCACGCTCGCAGCAGGCACGCAGGATGACGGTGTCGCCGTCCTCCAGGAAGCCGCGGCGCTCGCCGTTGGACAAGGTGATCGGGTTCTTGCCGCCGGTGGTCAGCTCCAGCAGCGAGCCGGACTGGCTCTTCTCGGGACCCGAGAGCGTGCCGGTGCCGAACAGGTCGCCGGCGCGCAGCGAGCAGCCGTTGACCGTGTGGTGGGTGACCAGCTGCGCCACCGTCCAATAGGCGGCCTGCGCGAAGTTGGAGCGGCTGATGACGTCGCCGGCATGCCCTTCGCGGGCCATGCGGGCGGTCTGCAGCACCACTTCCATCTGGA
>JAFECZ010000099.1 GCA_018241905.1 Pseudomonadota bacterium | reverse complement strand
CCGCTCGCCCTTGTACAGCTGCAGCTTGCCCACGGCCTTGGGCATGAACTCGCGGCCGAACTTCTGCAGCGCCTCGAACTGCTCGCGCGAGTCGATGCGGATCGATTGCGTCTCTTCGCCGGCCAGGTCGCGCAGCACGCGCTGCAGCAGGCTCAGGTCCTGGTGCAGGAGCGACATGGGCGGCAGCCGCGTGGACAGGTCGCGGATGCGCGACCAGGTCTTGCGCAGGTAGGCAATGTCCTCGGCCAGCTCGGCATCGCTGGCGTCCTCGCCGTTGGTGCGCAGGATGAAGCCGCCGGTGCTCTCGGGCACCACGCCGTTGTTCTCGGCCGCGGCCGCGGCATCGCTGAGCGCCTGCATGCGCGAACGCAGCGCATCGCGCATGTCCGAGGGGATCTTTTGCGAAACGCCGATGTGGTTGTCCTGGGGCAGGAACACCAGGAGGCGCCCCGCAATGCTGATCTGCGTGGACAGCCGCGCGCCCTTGGTGCCGATGGGGTCCTTGATCACCTGCACCAGCAGCGACTGGCCCTCGAACACCAGCCGCTCGATGGGCACGGTGCCGCCGGCGCCGCGATGGTCTGGCGCACCCACGGCCGCAGCGGCGCGCGAGCCCGGCGCAAAGGGCGCGATGATGTCCGCCACGTGCAGGAAGGCCGTGCGCTCCAGCCCGATGTCGATGAAGGCCGACTGCATGCCCGGCAACACGCGCGAGACCTTGCCCAGGTAGACGTTGCCCACCAGGCCGCGCTCGAGCGTGCGCTCCACGTGCAGCTCCTGCACCGCGCCGTACTCGATGAGGGCCACGCGCGTCTCCTGCGGCGACCAGTTGACGAGGATCTCTTGCATGATGGGAGTCTTCATAGGCGCAGCCCAGCCAGGCGCAGCAATTGCGCGGTTTCGAACATGGGCAGGCCCATGATGCCCGAATAGCTGCCGCTGATGTGCTCGATCATGGCCGCCGCCCTGCCCTGCACCGCGTACGCGCCTGCCTTGCCCAGCGGCTCGGCGCTTTCGACATAGGCGTCGATCTGGCGCGGCGTGAGCGCCGCAAAGCGCACGCGCGACACGCTCAGTGCCGCATGGCGGTGCTTGCCGTGCTGAAGCGCCACGGCCGTCAACACGCGATGTGTATTGCCCGAGAGCAGACGCAGCATGCGGCGCGCGTCCTTCGCGTCCTCGGGCTTGCCCAGGATCTGCGGGCCCAGGGCCACCGTGGTGTCCGCGCACAGGATGGGAGCCGCCGCAAGGCCCTGCCGTGCGTGGCGGGCCGCCGCGGCATCGAGCTTGAGGCCGGTCACGCGCTGCACATACGTGGCAGGTGCCTCGCGGCCATGCATCGCTTCAAGCGCTTCGGCGTCTTCTTCGTGTCCGGCCAGCAGGAGCTTGTGGGCCACGCCCAGTTGTTCGAGCAGTTGCGCGCGGCGCGGGCTCTGCGAGGCGAGATAGATGAATGGCTGGCTCATTCGCGGTGATAGGGGTGCCCCGCGTTGACCGACCAGGCACGGTAGAGCTGCTCGACCAGCAGCACCCGCACCATGGCGTGGGGCAGTGTGAGATCGGAAAGGCGGATGCGCTCGTGCGCGGCGGCGCGCAGGGCCGGGTCGAGCCCATCGGGCCCGCCAATGACCAGCGCCACGTCGTCGCCCTCGAGCTGCCAGTTGGCCAGCCTGGCGGCCAGCGCCTTGGTGGTGAGCGACGTGCCGCGCTCGTCCAGCACCACCACGCGCATGCCCTTGGCAATGGCCGCCTCGATGCGCTCGCGCTCGGCCGCGTAGATGGTCTCTACCGTCTTGGAGCCGCGCGGCTCGGTCTTGACCGCGCGCAGCTCGAGCTTGAGTTCAGGTGGAAAGCGCTTGGCGTAGTCGTCCCAGGCAGTCTGGGCCCAGTCGGGCACACGCTGCCCAACCGCGACCACCAGCAGCTTCATGCGCGGCGGGCGGGCGCCTTGCGCGCAGCGGTCTTCTTGGCCGGCACCTTCTTGGCGACGGGCTTGCCGACCACCAGCTTGACGGGGCCAGCCGCGACCTTCTTGGCCGGGGCCTTTTTCGCAACAACCTTCTTGGCGGCGGCCTTGGCCGGGGCCTTCTTGGCAGCCGGTTTCCTGGCGGCCTGCTCGGCCTCGCGCTGTCCGGTCTTGGCCGCACTGGAGCGGCGCAGCGACCCGGCCTTGCCGGCAGACGGCGCGGCCTTCTCGGCCGACGAAGCCGCGGCTGGCTTGGGCGCTCCCAGCTTCAGGCGCACCGGCTTCTCGCCCCAGATTTCCTCGAGGTGGTAGTACTGGCGGATGGCCGGCTGCATGATGTGCGCCACCGCGGCGCCGCAGTCGACGATGATCCACTCGCCGTTTTCCTCGCCCTCGGTGCGCGGCTTGGCAAAGCCCGCCTCGCGCACTGCGTCGCGCACGCTGGCGGCCAGCGCCTTGGTCTGGCGGTTGGACGTGCCCGAGGCCACGATCACCCGCTCGAACAGCGGAGAGAGGCTCTCCGTGTCGAATACCTGGATGTCCTGCGCCTTGACGTCTTCGAGGCCATCGACGATGGCTCTCTGCAGTTTCTGGGTGTCTTTCTTGGCGGCGGCTTCAGAGGTCATCAGGCGGATCGGTAGAGGTGGTGTAAGTCAATATAGCGCGCAACCGCGGGCGGAACCAGAAGGGAAACGTCCTCTCCGTGGCTCGCCTGCGACCGGATGTCGGTCGCGCTCAAGGCCATGGCCGGCAGCTCGATGCGCGCAAAACGTGCGCCGGGCGGCAGGTCTGGCAGTGTGGCGGGATCGAACATGGCCTCGGTCTTGTCGGGGCCGGGCCGTTGCGCCAGCGAAACAGTGGCAAGGGCCAGGATCTCCCGCCAGCCATGCCAGCTCGGCAGCGCGGCGCCCTGGTCGGCTCCCAGGATGAGCAGCAACTGGGCACCAGGGTGCTCCTGCCGCAGCTCGCGCAGGGTGTCGAGTGTATAGCTTGGGCCGGCACGCCTGATTTCGCGCTCGTCCACCACCACGCCCGGCAGCTCGCCGAAGGCCAGTTCGGCCATGGCCAGGCGGTGTTCGGCAGGGCTGAGCGCCCTCGCCTTGTGCCAGGCCTGCCCGGTGGGAATCACCCGCAACTCGTCCAACGCCAGCTGTTCCAGTGCACAGCGCGCCAGGGCCACGTGCGCGTTGTGGGGCGGATCGAAGGCGCCGCCAAAAACGCCGATGCGCCTTGGGGCACCCGCCCCGGCTGCGGTCAAAGCCATTCGCGTCGCACGAGGAAGTCGCTGAGAAGGCGCGCTTCGGGCGTGCCTGCCTGCGGCTCGTTGCGGTAGGACCAGCTCGCCAGCGGCGGCATGGACAGCAGAATGGATTCGGTGCGCCCGCCCGACTGCAGGCCGAAATGCGTGCCGCGGTCCCACACCAGGTTGAATTCGACGTACCGGCCGCGCCGGTAGAGCTGGAACTCGCGCTCCGACTCCCCGTAGGGCGTATCGCGCCGCTTGTCGACGATGGCGAAGTACGCCGGCACGAAGGCATCGCCCACCGAGCGCAGCATGGCAAGGCTCTGCTCGAAGCCCAGCTCGGAGAAGTCGTCGAAGAAGATGCCGCCCACGCCGCGCTGCTCGCCCCGGTGCTTCAGGAAGAAATACTCGTCGCACCATTTCTTGAAGCGCGGGTACTTGTCATCGCCAAAAGGAGCCAGCGCATCGCGGCAGTGGCGGTGGAAATGCACCGCGTCCTCCTCGAAGCCGTAGCAGGGCGTGAGGTCCATGCCGCCGCCGAACCAGCACACCGGCTCCTTGCCCTCGGGCAAGGCGGCCAGCATGCGCACGTTCATGTGGACCGTGGGCACGTAGGGGTTGCGCGGATGAAAGACCAGCGACACGCCCATGGCCTCGAACGGGGCGCCGGCCAGCTCGGGCCGGTGCTGCGTGGCCGAAGGCGGCAGCCTGGGGCCGCGCACCTGCGAGAAGCCGCAGCCGGCGCGCTCGAACAGCGGGCCGCCTTCCAGGATGCAGGTCAGGCCGCTGCCCTGCAGCGGCTCGTGCGCTTCCTTGGTCCAGGCGTCGCGCACGCAGGCCGTGCCGTCCGCCGCCTCCACCGCAGACATGATGCTCTGCTGCAGGCCACGCAGGTAGCCGGCGACGGTGGCGGTGCGGTCGGCCTCGGTCATCAGTTGGAAGTGCCGCGGACATGCACGGCGCGGTGGCCGATGTCCTTGCGGTACTGCGCGCCGTCGAAGTGGATCTTGGAAGCCACTTCGTAGGCCCGCTGCTGCGCCAGCTTGACGCTGTCGGCCAGCACCGTGACGCACAGCACGCGCCCGCCGCTGGTGCGCAGCTCGCCGCTCTCCAGCGAGGTGCCGGCATGGAACACCACCGCATCGGGCGCCTCGGCCGGAATGCCGTTGATGCGGTCGCCCTTGCGCGGCGACAGCGGGTAGCCGTGCGCCGCCATCACCACGCCCAGCGCGGTGTGGCGGTCCCATTGCAGCTCGATCTGGTCGAGCGTGCCGTCGGTGGCGTGCCACATCACCTCGAACAGGTCGGACTTGAGCCGCATCATGATGGGCTGCGTCTCGGGGTCGCCCATGCGGCAGTTGAATTCGAGCGTCTTGGGGTGGCCCTGCGCATCGATCATCAGGCCGGCGTAGAGGAAACCGGTGTACGGAATGCCGTCCTTTTCCATGCCCTTGATGGTGGGCAGGATGATCTCGCGCATGGCCCGTGCATGCACCTCGGCCGTGACCACCGGCGCCGGCGAATAGGCACCCATGCCGCCGGTGTTGGGCCCCTGGTCGCCGTCCTGCAGGCGCTTGTGGTCCTGGCTGGTGGCCAGCGCGGTCACGTTCTTGCCGTCGCACATGACGATGAAGCTGGCTTCCTCGCCCTGCAGGAATTCCTCGATGACCACGCGCGCGCCGCCGTCGTTGTGGGCCACGCCGAGCTTGTTGTCCAGCAGCATGAAGTCGATGGCCTCGTGCGCCTCGGCCACCGTGGTGGCCACCACCACGCCCTTGCCGGCCGCCAGCCCGTCGGCCTTGACCACGATGGGTGCGCCCTTGGCGTCCACGTAGGCGTGTGCTTGCGCCGCGTCGGAGAAGGTCTCGTACTCGGCCGTGGGGATCTTGTGGCGCTTCATGAAGTCCTTGGAAAAGGCCTTCGAGCTTTCGAGCTGCGCCGCCGCACGGGTGGGGCCGAAGATGCGCATGCCGTGCGAGCGGAATTCATCCACCACGCCCGCGGCCAGCGGCCCTTCGGGGCCGACCACGGTGAGCGCGATCTTTTCCTTCTGCGCCCATTCGCGCAGCGCCGCAGGCTCGGTGATGTTGACGCAGGTGTAGCGCGAATCGCCGGCCGTGCCGCCGTTGCCCGGTGCCACGTACACGCGGCTGACCCGCGTGCCCTGGGCCAGGCGCCACGCCAGGGCGTGCTCGCGACCACCGGAGCCAATGACGAGTACCTTCATGGGTGGCCTTATTCGTCCAGGGACGCGTTGTGATAGACGTCCTGGACGTCGTCCAGGTCTTCCAGCGCGTCGAGCAGCTTCTGCATCTTGGCGGCGTCTTCGCCGGCGATGTCGATGGTGTTCTCGGCACGCATGGTCACCTCGGCCACGTCCGGCTTCAGGCCGGCCGCTTCCAGCGCGTTCTTCACCGCCTCGAAGTCGCCCGCGGCGGTGAGCACCTCGATGGCGCCGTCGTCATCGGCGATGACGTCCTCGGCGCCGGCTTCCAGGGCGACTTCCATCACCTTGTCCTCGCTGGTGCCGGGCGCAAAGATGAGCTGGCCGCAATGCTTGAACTGGAAGGCCACCGAGCCTTCGGTGCCCATGTTGCCGCCGTACTTGGAGAACGCATGGCGCACTTCGGCCACGGTGCGCACGCGGTTGTCGGTCATGGTGTCGACGATGATCGCGGCGCCGCCGATGCCGTAGCCCTCGTAGCGGATTTCCTCGTAGGTCACGCCTTCGAGGTTGCCGGTGGCCTTGTCGATGTTGCGCTTGATGGTGTCGGCCGGCAGGTTGACCGCCTTGGCCTTGTCGATCGCCAGGCGCAGCCGGGGGTTGGCGCTGAGGTCGCCGCCGCCGGCCTTCGCCGCCACCATGATTTCACGGATGGCACGGGTCCAGAGCTTGCCGCGCTTTTCGTCCTGACGGCCTTTTCTGTGCTGGATATTCGCCCATTTGCTGTGTCCGGCCATAGGTCTTTCTCTCGATCTCTCTCAATAGTCAAAGCAGACCGCCATCTTACTGTCCGCAGCCCTCCTCGACGCTGCGGGCAGGCGCGTTTTTCACCATGTGCTTTTGAGCATAATCAGGCCGATGACGTCATCGCCCACCGACGCAGGTCGAAGCCCCCGGGCCCTTGCCCCGCACTCCCCCCTGGCCGGCTACTACAAGGATGAAGTCGAGCACCGGGCCTTCCTCCAGAAGATCTTCGACGACACCGCCCCCGACTACGAGCGCATCGAGAACGTGCTGGCCTTCGGCTCCGGGCGCTGGTACCGGCGCCAGGCGCTGCTGCGCGCCGGGCTGGCGCCGGGCGCCGAGGTGCTCGACGTGGGCATCGGCACCGGCATGGTGGCCACCGAGGCGCTGGGCATCATCGGCAAGTCCGGGCACCTGGTGGGCGTGGACCCGAGCCCCGGCATGATGGGCCAGGTGCAGCTGCCGGGCGTGGAACTGGTGCGCGGCATGGCCGAAGCCCTGCCCCGGCCCGACGCCGGCTGCGACTTCCTGAGCATGGGCTATGCCCTGCGCCACATCAGCAACGTGACGGCCGCCTTTTCCGAGTTCCATCGGGTGCTGCGCCCGGGCGCACGCCTGGTGGTGCTCGAGATCACCAAGCCCCGCGGCGCCATCGGCACCGCTGCGCTCAAGGCCTACATGCGCAGCGTGGTGCCGATCATTGCCCGCTTCACCGCCCGCAAGCAGGCGTCGCCGGAGCTCTGGCGCTACTACTGGGACACCATCGAGGCCTGTATCGCGCCCGAGACAGTCCTGCAGGCCTTGCGCGACGCCGGCTTCGTGAACGTGCGCCAGCGCCTCGAATTGGGCATCTTTTCCGAATACACGGCGAGCAAGGCACAGTGAGGATCGGCACGCCCGCGACTGCATCGGCGCTGAGTGTTCGGCGCGCGCCCCTGGAAAGTACGCTGCAAGCCGGTGCGCTGGCCCAGCCGCCACTGGGCGCGCTGGCCTATGGCGCGCCATCCGCCATGCCCTGGTTGAGCAGCGTCCACGCCCCCGTGCTGTTCGCACAGGCGCCGCAGGCGGACCTGTGGCTGGCCGGGGCGCACATCGACACGGGCCGAAGCGGCACCGTGCACTGGCGCACCGACGGCCGCTGGGCCTTCGGCACCATCGACCTGCCCGAGCGCGGCGAAGGCCTGGAGTCGCTGGCCGAAACGGCCTACCGCGACCTGTTCCAGGCACTGGACGACGCGGGCTGCCCGCACCTGCTTCGCATCTGGAACTACCTGCCGCGCATCAACGAAGACGGCGGCGGGCTGGAGCGCTACCGCCAGTTCAACATGGGCCGCCAGCGGGCCTTCATCGACGCCGGCCACACGGTGTACGAAGGCTCGCCCGCGGCATGTGCGCTCGGCGCTGCGCAAGATGGCGGTCTTTCGATCCGCTTCCTGGCGGGCCAGGCGGCGCCGCTGGCCATCGAGAACCCGCGCCAGGTTTCGGCCTACCGGTACCCCAGCAGCTACGGCCCGCGCCCGCCCACCTTTTCGCGGGCGGCGCTGGCCGACCTGGGCGCGGGGCAGCTGGCGCTGCTCATCTCCGGCACGGCCAGCATCGTCGGCCATGCCACGGTTCACCCGGGCGACATTGCCGAGCAGACGCGCGAGACCTTGCGCAACCTGGCCGCCGTGGTGGAGGCGGCCAACCAGCGCTGCACTGCCGGCTTCGACCTGGCCGAGCTTCACACGGTGGTCTATGTGCGCCACCCCGGCGCCGCGCCCCGCGTGCGAGAAGTGCTGGCCGCCGCACTGGGCGCCGATGCCACGTTTCTGCAGAGCGCCGCCTACCTGCAGGCCGACATCTGCCGCCAGGACCTGCTGGTCGAGATCGAGGCGCACGCGGTGGCCAGCGGCATGGTGAAGGCATGATGAAGAAGAAGGCAATTCCTCGCGCATGAAGCGTCTTCTTCACTGGGCACGGCCCATTCTCCTGGCGCCACCGCTTTATGCGCTGCTGCTTGCGCTTGGCCTCGTGTCGCTGGCGTGGAACCTGGCCGCGCTGCCGCTGCTCGTGCTGCTGCCCGAGGCGCGGGGCCTGGCCATCGGGCGTGCCGTCATCGCGCACTCGTACCGGCTGTTCTGGGCCGCGGCCTCCGTCACCGGCATGATGCGGGTGGACGCTTCCTGCCTCGACGCGCTGAAGGACGAGCAAGGCCTGATCATCGTGGCCAACCATCCCACCATGCTCGACGCACTGCTGCTGGTGGCACGGCTTCCGCGCAGCGCCTGCATCATGAAGGCCGAGCTGATGCGCAATGTGTTCCTCGGTGCGGGCGCACGGCTGGCACGCTACATCCGCAACGACTCGGCCCGCACCATGATCCGCCTGGCGGTGCACGACCTGCGGCACGGCGGGCAGCTGGTGATCTTCCCGGAGGGCACGCGCACGGTCACGCCGCCGCTGGACGCCTTCCGCCCCGGCGTGACGCTGATCGCCAAGCTGGCCAAGGCGCCCATCCAGACGGTCTACATCGACACCGACACGCCCTACCTGCGCAAGGGCTGGCCGATCTGGCGCGTGCCGCCGCTGCCCATCCGGGTCAAGCTGCATCTCGGCAAGCGTTTTGTACCGCGCGCCGACAGCGATGCACTGCTGCAGGAGCTGGAACAGTACTATCGGGGCCCCTTGAAAGAAGAGCGCGCCACCACCGACGCGACAGCTGCATGCACGAGCCATCGCGCACCCACCTTGTCCTGATTCCCAGCTACAACACGGGCGAGCGCCTGTTCTCCACCGTGGCCGCCGCGCGCGCGCAGTGGAACCCCGTGTGGGTCGTGGTCGACGGCAGCACCGACGGCACCGGCGAGCGCCTGCAGGCCATGGCCGCCACGGACCCCGGCCTGCGCGTGTTCGTGCTGCCTGTCAACCAGGGCAAGGGTGCGGCCGTGCTGCATGGACTGCGGCAGGCCCGCGCGGAAGGCTTCACGCACGCGCTCACCATGGATTCGGACGGGCAGCATCCGGCGGACCTCATCGCACTCTTCATGGCGCGCTCGCAGGCGCGGCCCGAGGCCATGGTGCTGGGCAAGCCGGTGTTCGATGCCAGCGCCCCGCTGCTGCGCGTGCGCGGCCGGCGCATCTCCAACGGCTGGACCGAGCTCGAAACCCTGTTCGCCGGCATCGGCGATTCGCTCTACGGGTTTCGCGTCTATCCCGTCGCGCCGCTCATCGCCGTCATGCAGCGCCAGCCCTGGATGCGCCGCTTCGACTTCGACACCGAGGCGGTGGTGCGCCTGGCCTGGCGCGGCGTCAAGCCCATCAACATCGACGCGCCGGTGAAATACCTCAGCGCCGAGGAAGGAGGCGTGTCGCACTTCAACTACGTGCGCGACAACGCCCTGCTCACCTGGATGCACACGCGCCTCATGCTGGAGTTCGGGCTGCGCCTGCCGCTGCTGCTCTCGCGCCGCCTGCGCAGGGCGCCGCCGTTCCAACCCTGACTCGCATCCGCCGCTCGCGTCCGGCGAAGGCTCCCGCGCTTCACGAAGCCTGCTTCGCGCCCGAAGCGAGCGTCACCCCGGCCCGCCGCCCGGCTTCCTGCCGCAGATAGGCCGAGGGCGACAGGCCCGACCAGCGGCGAAACGCGCGCGAGAACTCCTTGCCCGATTCATAGCCGGCGTCCTCCGCGATGCGCACCAGCGCCATGGTGCCGGCCTCCATCGCCTGCGCCGCCACCGCCATGCGGTGCGCCGTGAGATAGCTGATGGGCGTGACGCCCACCAGGTCCTTGAAGCGCTCGGCGAAGCGGGTGCGCGACAACCCGGCCTCGCCGGCCAGCGTGGCCACGCTCCAGGCCTGCCCCGGCGCGCGGTGCATGGCCATGAGCGAGCGCGCAATGTTCGGATCGCCCAGCCCGCGCAGCCAGCCGCTGCCCTGGCTGTGCAGGGCCAGCAGGTGCACGCGCAGCAGGTTGACCAGCAGCAGCTCGCCCATGCGCGCGGCCGACAGCCGCCAGCCCGCGCGGCGATCGAGCGTTTCCTCCACCAGCCCCTGCATGGTCTGCCCGAGCACGCCGGTCATGGGCAGGTCGGCCTCGCGCACGCGGATGAACGGCGGCAGCACGCTCAGCACCACATGCCGGCAGTAAGCCGAGAACCAGATCTGCGCGGAGAACATCTCGGTCATCTCGCCGCCCCCGCCGTGCGCGAAGACCAGCGGGTTCTCGCCGCGGGTGCCGCGAGCATGGCGCGAGATCATTTCGGAGAACGCCGTGGTGCTGGCACCGGGCGCGCTGACCATGCGATGCGGCACACCGGGCCGCAACATGACGATGTCGCCCGGCTCGATGCGCATCGGCGTCATGCCGTCGATCTCCAGCCAATAGGGGGCGCGACGCGCCAGCCGGATCATCGCGCCGGGCACGCCGTCGGAAGACAGGCCCCACGGTTCGCTGAGCGCGAAGCGCGCCGTGACCGCGTGCTCGGAGCGGCAGATCGCGAGCACTTCGCTGAAGACATCCATCGCGTCGGATGCGCGCTCCGGTGAAGGGGCTGGACGAATAGCGGTCATATCGGGGGCCTCGGCGGTTGAGCGCGAAAGGGCCTGCTTGAAGAATCCAGGCTCGTTCCCAAAAGTAGCGCGAGGCTTCACGATGATACCCAGCCGCCCGACGATCCGACGTCGATCCATCCTTGCCTTCTGAATCCGCGGCACCGCCGCCACATGCATACACACACCGACCGCATCCGAATCGAACACAAGGAGTCGACATGAGTTCCAAGCCCCATCCCACCCCCTTGACCATCGGCATCGCCGGCGCCGGCATCGGCGGCCTGGCAGCCGCCATCGCACTTCGGCGCGCCGGTCACGACGTGATCGTGTTCGAGCAGGCCAGGCAGTTCGCCCGCGTCGGCGCCGACATCAACCTCACGCCCAACGCGGTGCGCGCGCTCGACGGCCTGGGCGTTGGCGAAGCCGCCCGCGTGACGGCCGCCCGCCCCTCGCACCGCATCAGCCGCAGCTACGACAGTGGCGAAGAGACCTCGCGCCTGGAAATGGCCGACACCGCCGAACAGAAGTACGGCGCGCCGCAGCTGACCATTCATCGCGCCGACCTGCTGGCAGCGCTCACCGAAGCCGTGCCGGCGCAATGCATCCAGCTGGGCCGCCGCGTGCAGACCATCGCACAGGACGCACAAGGCGTCACGGTGCACTTCGAGGACGGCGATGAAGCGCGCGTGGACGCGCTGCTCGGCGCCGACGGCATTCACTCGGCCGTGCGCGCCGCCATGTTCGGCGAGGAGAATCCGCGCTTCACCGGCATCGTGGCCTATCGTGCCGTGGTGCCCGCCGCGAGCGTGGCAGGCGTGCCCAACCTGGGCGCCTTCACCAAGTGGTGGGGGCCCAATCCGCAGAGCCAGATCGTGACCTTCCCGCTCAACCGCGGCAAGGACGTCTTCATCTTCGCCACCACCGCGCAGGACAGCTGGCAACTGGAGTCGTGGACCGCGCCGGGCGACGTGGAAGAACTGCGCGCCCACTACGCCCACTACCACCCCGAGGCGCGTGCGCTGCTCGATGCCTGCGACACCGTGCTCAAGACGGCGCTCTACGAACGCGACCCGATGCCGGCGTGGACCCAGGGGCGCCTGGCATTGCTGGGGGACGCCGCCCATCCCATGCTCCCCTTCATGGCACAAGGCGCCGGCATGGCCATCGAAGACGCGGTGGTGCTGGCGCGGCACCTGGAAGGCGCAAGCGCAGGGAGCGCGGGCAGCGCACTGGCACGCTACGCCACGGCGCGCATGGAGCGCGCGGCCCGGGTTCAGCTGGGTTCGCGCGGCAACAACTGGCTGCGCGAAGGCGGCAACGCAGACTGGGTCTACGGCTACGACGCCTGGACGGCGCCGCTGCAATGACCGCCGCCAGGCTTCAGATCATCCCGCCGTTGACCGAGATCACCTGCCCGGTGATGTAGCCCGCTTCGTCGCTGGCCAGGAAAGCCGCCAGGGCCGCCACTTCTTCCGGCGTGCCGGCGCGCTTGCTGGGCACCATCTGGTCGATCAGCGACTTGTCGAAAACCGCGTCGGCCATGGGCGAGGCGATGATGCCCGGCGCGATGGCATTCACCGTGACGCCGCGCGCCGCCACCTCGAGCGACAGCGACTTGGTGGCGCTGTTGATCGCCCCCTTGGCCGCCGAGTAGTTCACCTGCCCGCGGTTGCCGGTGAGCGACGCCACCGACGACACGTTGATGATGCGGCCCCAGCGCGTGCGCAGCATGGGCAGCAGCAAGGGCTGCGTCACACGGAAGAAGCCGTTGAGCGACACGTCGATCACCTTGTGCCACTGCTCGGCGCGCATGCCGGGCAACACCGCATCGTCATGCACGCCGGCGTTGTTGACCAGGATCTGCACGGGCCCGCCCTCCAGGATCTTCTGGCAGGCCTGCGCGCAGGCCTGGTCGCTGCGCAGGTCGAACGCATGGCACTCGGCGCGGCCGCCCGCCTTTGCAATGTCGTCCGCCAGCGCCTGCACCGACTCGGGCCGCGAGTTGGCATGCAGCAGCACCGTGGCGCCACCGGCCGCCAAGCGGCGTGCGATGGCCTGGCCCAGGGCGCCGCTGGCGCCGGTGACGAGTGCGCGTTTTCCGTTCCAGCTCATTGCTTGTTTTCCATGGATGCAAGAGGCGTGTTCAAGACCACCACCGCGCGCCCTTGGGCGAGCGGGCGGCCGTCGACATCGAGCACGCTGAATTCGTAGAGGACCTGGCGTTCGTCGCCCGACAGGCGATTGGCATGCACCTGCATCGCGCCCTCGACCAGGTCTAGCCGATCGGCGCCGAAGCGCACGGAGCGGACGCTGGCCAGGTAGCCCCCCGATGGCGCCTGCCCCGCACTGGCGGTGAGGCCGCCGTGCAGCGCCATGGCCTGCGCGGCGTATTCGATCGCATTGGGCGCGAGCAGGCCGCTGGCGGTGCGCAAGGGGTTGTGCGCATCGCGGTGCGTGGTGGTGCTGCAATGGATGCGCTGCGCATCCCAGCTTTCGAGTTTTTCCAGCAGGCACATGCTGCCGCGATGCGGGA
>JAFECZ010000098.1 GCA_018241905.1 Pseudomonadota bacterium | reverse complement strand
CACATTCGCAACCCGCACTTGATGAAAGATTCAAGACGTTCAGGGCTAGACTGCGTTCGGCTTCGTTAGACACAAATCAAAAAGGGACGGAAACTACTATGCGCATCGCGGCACTCGACGATGATCTTTCTCAGCTCGAGCTGATTCAACACACGATGAATGGCATTCAGCATGAATGCCATGTCTATTCCGAGGGCAAGACCCTCCTGCGCGACCTGCGCCAGCAATCCTTCGACCTGCTGATACTCGACTGGACGCTGCCCGACATCTCGGGTCCGGCCATCGTCAAGTGGGTGCGCGAAGAGCTCGCCAGCCGCATTCCCATCCTGTTCGTCACCAATCGGCGTGCCGAAGCCGACCTGGTGGCGGGCCTGTCGGCCGGCGCCGACGACTTCATGGTCAAGCCGATCAGCGTGGTCGAGCTCGAAGCGCGCGTGCATGCCCTGCTGCGCCGCGCCTACCCGAGCCACCACGATGTCGAACTCGAGTTCGGCCCCTATCACTTCTTTCCGCAGGCGCGCACGCTGCATGTGAACGGCGAGCCGGTGGACCTGAAGCACCGCGAGTACGAACTGGCGCTGTTCCTGTTCCAGAACCTGGGCCGCCTGCTGTCGCGCGAGCACCTGCGCGAAGCCGTATGGGGGCGCGGCCCCGAAGAGCCTTCCCGCTCGCTCGACACCCACATCTCGCGCCTGCGCACCAAGCTGTCGCTGCGTCCTGCCAACGGCTTTCTGCTGTCTGCGGTGTACGGCCTGGGGTATCGACTCGAAACGGTGGAGGTGGCCTCGCTTTCCACCTTCGGCCAGAACGACGACGACTCGAGAGCGGAGGCCTGAGCCATGGCGCCGCGGCGCCATGCCGCAGCGTTGCTCGCATTCGCGCTTGCGGCCCTGGGCCACGCCGGCGCGAATGCGCAGCCCGCCATCGAGACGGCCGGCAGCAGCATCGACTTGCGACTGGCGGACGGCAGCATCATCCGGATCGCTTGCGACAAGGCCGTCTCCGGCTGCGCGGGCACTTCCGCCCCCGAAAGCGCCTGGATCACGAGCAGCGCCCGCCGCGCACCGCTCAAGCGGGGATCGAAGATCTTCGACGCCCGCAAGCCAGGCGTTGTCGCCAGCATTCGCGGCTGACCCGCCGTCATCGCCCACACCCAGGTCGACACGGCGCAATCCGATGGCACGCCTGCAATGCCGTTCACAACCCAAGCCCCTGCACCAGGCCCGTCGTCGCTGACGGCCCGCCTGCTGGACCTGGCACGCCGGCGCGTGTCGTGGCTCGTGCTGACCGCGGGCTCCGTCGCGCTCGTGACGTGGCTGACGCTCGGGCAGTACTTCATGCGGGCCGACGGCGCCCTCCTCGACATGGCCCTGGACTGGGTGCGCCCGCCAGCCGCCAGCAACATCGTCATCGTCGCGATCGACGACCAGAGCCTGGAGACCGTGGGCCGCTGGCCATGGAGGCGGGCGCTGCACGCCGAGCTGCTGCGCCGCATCTCCACGGGCAAGCCGCGCTGCATCGGGCTGGACCTCCTCCTGGACGATGCGAACTCGATCTTTCCCGCAGACGACGCCATGCTGGCGCAAAGCATGAAGGCGGCGGGCTGCGTCGTGCTGCCGATCGCCATCCAGGCGCCCGGGAACAACGAGCAACTGCAGTCCGAGCTGCTGCCGACCAGGCCGCTCGCAGACGCCGCGACTGCGCTCGGGCACTCCCATCTCGCGATCAACAGCGAGGGCGACATCCAGGGCGCCTACATCATCGAAGGCTTTCCGGGGCGCATGTGGCCCCAGTTTGCGCTCGCGCTCTACCAGGCGGCCAACGGGAAGCTTCGGCCCCAGCCTTCGCACGCCGAGGGCGCACATACCTCGCCGCCCGAGGGGCGCTGGCAGCGCCAGCATGAAGAACTGCTGATCTACAACAAGCCCTCTGCCCGTTTCCAGACGGTGTCCTACATCGACGTGCTGCGCGGCGCGGTGCCTGAGGAGTTCTTCCGTGACCGCTACGTGCTCGTCGGCCCCACGGCGGAGACGGTGGCCGACATGTTCGCGCTGCCGTCGCCGGACTACCTGGTGCCGGGCGTCGAACTCGCGGCCACCATGCTGCAGGCGTTCGACCGCAGGCAGCACGTCCATGCCGCTTCGATGTGGCAGAACCTGGCCTTCAACCTGATACCGCTGTTGATCGTGCTGCTGGGTCTTCTCTGGCTCGGTCCGGTCGGGGTCTTCGCGCTGATCAGCGCCATGGTGCTGGTGCGCAGCGGCCTGCAGCTGGCGCAGCCCTGGCTGGGCATCCGCTTCACTGCCGCCGCGGGCCTGGGCGGGCTGCTGCTGGTCTACCCCGTGTGGAGCCTCATGCGGCTGACCGCGGCCTATCGCTTCCTGCAGCGCGGAACCGTGGAGCTCAACGCAGTGCTGGCCGGCCTGCCCGTGCCCAACGCGCAAGAACAGGCGGGCGACTTCCTCGACCGGGAAATCGACGCCAGCGCCGCCGCAGTGCAGCGCCTGAGGAACCTGCATCGTTTCGTGCGCGACGCGATCGACCATCTGCACGACGCCAACCTCGTGCTCAACCGCAGTGGCCGGGTCTTCATGGCCAACCGGGCGGCCGCGCGCCACTGGGGCCGCGACGCCTGGCAGCTGGCCGGGCAGGACGCGCATGAACTGCTCTCGGACTTGCGAGCGCGGCACGACGGACAGCCGATGATCACGCAGGGCTCCTTCGGCGCCAGCCACGTCGTTCCCATCTCCGGCGAGGGCGAAGATGCCGCGGGTCGCGTCGTGCTGCTGCGCTGCGTGCCCTTCTTCAATGCCGACAACGCCTACGCCGGCTGGATGGTCACGCTGGTGGACCTGACCGAGATACGCCGCACGCAGGCGCAGCGCGACGAGGCGCTGCGCTTCATCTCGCACGACATCCGCGAGCCGAGCGCGGCGATCCTGACCGTGGTCGAACTCGCGCGGGCGGATCCTGCGATGCTGCCGCGCGATGTGCTGCTCAAGCGCATCGAGCAGCATGCGCGCACCGGGCTGGCGCTCGCCGACGGCTTCGTCAACCTGGCGCGGGCCGAGGCGCAGCCGTTCAAGCCGGAGGCACTGGACCTGCTCGAGCTGGCCATGCAGGCCGTGGACAACAGTTGGGCCGGCGCCCAGCGCAAGCAGGTGAGCGTGGAGTTCGAGACCGGACTGGAAGAAGCGCCCTTCACCGGGGACCGGGACCTCCTGTCCAGGGCATTGGCGAACCTGCTGAGCAATGCGCTGAAGTTTTCCCCTGTCCGCGGACGCATCACATGCCGGGTGGCGCAGCGGCCATCGCACTGGACGGTGGCGATCACCGACCAGGGGCCCGGCATTGCGAAGGAGCTGCAGTCCAGGCTGTTCCAGCCTTTCCATCGGCTGCACCAGGACTCGCATCCGGAAGTGCATGGCGTCGGCCTCGGCCTGCTGCTGGTGAGAACGACAATGCAGCGGCACGGCGGCTGCGTCGAGATCGAAAGCGAACAGGGCGAAGGCTGCACCTTTATCCTCGTCCTTCCCAAGGCAGCCGCGGCGACGACACTGCCCGGACCCGCGAACCCAACGGAAGAAGACGCATGACCAAGCATCGCTGGAAGCCCAACGTGACGGTAGCCGCCGTCATCGAGAAGGACGGCCGATTCATGCTGGTGGAGGAAGAGACTTCCGCCGGCCTGATGCTCAACACGCCCGCCGGGCACCTGGATCCCGGCGAGTCGCCGGCCGAAGGCTGCGCGCGCGAGGCGCTGGAAGAAACCGCGCACCGGTTCACGCCGACGGCGCTGCTGGGCGTCTACATGGCCCGCGCGCGCAGCGCCTCGCAAGACGTGACCTACATGCGCTTTGCCTTCTGCGGCGAACTGGGCGAGCGCGAGCCGGGCCGGGCACTGGACCACGGCATCGTGCGCACGCTGTGGATGACGCCCGAGGAGATCCGCGCCAGCGCTGCGCGCCACCGCAGCCCGCTGCTGCTGCAGTGCGTGGAAGACTACCTGGCGGGGCGGCGCCACCCGCTGTCCCTCGTCCAGGTCGACCCGTCGGTGCACGGATAGCGCGCGCATTTCCCGTACGCAGGCACCGGCGCAGCGGGCCTGGGACAATCGAGGGTCTATGAGCACGAAGAAGAAGCGCGTGGTGGTGGGCCTGTCCGGCGGAGTCGATTCCGCGGTTACCGCCTACCTGCTCAAGGAACAGGGTCATGAAGTCATCGGCATCTTCATGAAGAACTGGGAAGACGACGACGACAGCGAGTACTGCTCTTCCAACATCGATTTCGTCGACGCGGCCAGCGTGGCGGACGTGCTGGGCATCGAGATCGAGCACGTCAACTTCGCGGCCGACTACAAGGACCGCGTGTTCGCCGAGTTCCTGCGCGAATACCAGGCCGGCCGCACGCCCAACCCCGACGTGCTGTGCAATGCCGAGATCAAGTTCAAGGCCTTCCTCGACCACGCCATGCGCCTGGGTGCGGAGCAGATTGCCACCGGACATTACGCACGGGTGCGCTTCAACCAGGGCACGGGCCGGCACGAACTGCTCAAGGGGCTGGACCCGGCCAAGGACCAGAGCTACTTCCTGCACCGCCTGAACCAGCAGCAGCTGTCCAAGACGCTGTTCCCGGTGGGCGAGCTGCGCAAGACGGAAGTGCGGCGCATCGCTGCCGAAATCGGGCTGCCCAACGCCAGGAAGAAGGATTCCACCGGCATCTGCTTCATCGGCGAGCGGCCTTTTCGCGAGTTTCTCAACCGATACATCAGCAAGGAACCCGGCCCGATTCGCGACGAGCGCGGGCGCGTGCTGGGCCAGCACCAGGGCCTGTCGTTCTACACGCTGGGCCAGCGCCAGGGCCTTGGCATCGGCGGCGTGAAGGACAAGGGCGCGGCACGAGGCGGCGGCGACCACGCGCCCTGGTTCGTGGCCCGCAAGGACATGGCCGCCAACACGCTGTGGGTGGTGCAGGGTCATGACCACCCCTGGCTGCTGTCCAAGACGCTCGCGGCCGACGACACCAGCTGGGTGGCGGGCGTCGCACCAGCCCCGGGCGCCTACGCAGCCAAGTCGCGCTACCGCCAGGCGGATGCCGCCTGCACGCTGGGCGATGGCGGCACCGACGGCGGTGCCTTCCGGCTCGACTTCCCAGAGGCCCAGTGGGCCGTCACGCCCGGCCAGTCGGCCGTTCTGTACGACGGCGAGGTGTGCCTGGGCGGCGGCGTGATCGCCAGCGCCGCCTGAAGGCCGGATCAGCCCCGGCCCAGTTGGGCCAGCAATTCATAGGAGCGCAGTCGCGCCCGGTGGTCGAAGATCTGCGAGGTCACCATCAGCTCGTCGGCGCCGGTACGCGCCACGAAGGCATCGACGGCAGCCCGGACGGTCTGCGGCGAACCCACGGCGGAGCAGGACAACACGGAATCCAGCAGCGCCGCCTCTGCCGGGCCGACATGCTCGCGGTAGCCTTCGACCGGCGCCGGCAGCCTGCCCGGACGGCCGCTGCGCAGGTTGACGAAGGCCTGTTGCCATGAACTTGCGCGAAAACGCCCCTCTTCGTCGGTATCTGCACAGAAAACGTTGAAGCCGAGCATCACGTAGGGCTTGGCCAACTGCGCCGATGGCTTGAAGGTGCTGCGGTAGATGTCGATGGCCTGCATGAGCTGCTGCGGTGCGAAATGCGAGGCGAAGGCATACGGAAGCCCGAGGTGCGCCGCCAGTTGAGCGCCGAAGGTGCTCGAACCCAGGATCCAGATCGGCACCTCCAATCCTCGGCCGGGCACCGCCATCACGGGCTGGCGCGGCTCCTTGGACATGAAGTCCATGAGCTCCAGCACGTCCTGCGGGAACTGGTCGGCGTTGGTGTCGAGGTCGCGGCGCAGCGCCCGGGCGGTGCGCTGGTCGGAACCGGGCGCGCGGCCCAGGCCCAGGTCGACGCGGCCGGGATAGAGGGACTCCAGCGTGCCGAACTGCTCCGCAATCACCAGCGGCGAATGGTTGGGCAGCATCACGCCGCCTGCACCGATGCGGATGGTCGAGGTGCCGGCGCCCACATGCGACAGCAGCACGGCGGTCGCGGCGCTGGCAATGCCGGGCATGCCGTGGTGCTCGGCCAGCCAGTAGCGCTTGTAGCCCAGGCGTTCGCCGTGCTGGGCCAAGGACAGGGAATTCTTGAACGATTGGGCGGCGTCGCCGCCCTCGCAGATGGGCGACAGATCGAGGATGGAGAAGGGAGGCATGGCCGCCATCATGGCCAAAAGGGGCATCCCTTGCTGGCGTCGGGACGCGCGCAAGAGCGATCCGACAACCCGGGTGAAACCCTTCGGGCGTCGTGATTTTTCGGTTCTTTTCGCTTGCCTTTCATAGAATGCGAATCGTTCGCATTCTCTTGATGACATTCGAACTTGACCAAGAAGCAAAAAACATGAGCGCTCACTTTCGCCCAAATCCAAGCACAGCAATAATTTCCTGTCTCATTGCCATGGGCGCCGCGCCGCAGTGGGCCGCTGCGCAGACGAGCTCCGGGGCAGTGCTGCCGGAGGTTCGGGTGGATGCCGATGCCACTCCGGAAACCGCCGCCACGCCCGTCATCGGCTACCGCGCGAAGAACGCCATCACTGCCACCAAGACCGATACCCCGCTGTCGGAAACGCCGCAATCGGTGACCGTGGTGCCGCGCGACCAGATGGTGGACCAGGGCGCGACGACGCTGCAGGACGCCCTCAACTACGCGGCCGGCGTTCGCTCGGATGCCTATGGCCTGGACGGCCGGACCGATTCGGTACGCATCCGCGGCAGCTATCCGGACATCTACCTCGACGGATTGCGGCAGAACTACGGCTACTACACCAGCACCACCCGCACCGAGCCCTACACCCTGGAAAGGCTGGAAGTGCTGCGCGGCCCCTCGGGGATGCTCTATGGCTCGGGCACGGCGGCAGGCATCGTCAACATGGTGAGCAAGCGGCCGCAACTGGAAACGCAGCGCGAAGTCGGCGTGGAATTCGGCAGCTACGGCCGCAAGCAGATCCAGGCCGACCTGACCGGCGCCCTGACCGACACCGGCGAGTGGTCTTACCGCCTGATCGCCCTGCAGCGCAAGTCGGACACCCAGGTCGACTACGTGCCCGACGACCGCACCGTGCTGGCGCCCTCGCTGACCTGGCGCCCCAGCGGCGTCACCTCGCTGACGCTGCAGGCGCTCTACCAGAAGGACAAGGCCGGCAGCACCTCGCAGTTCTTCCCGTGGGAAGGCACGCTGCTGTCCAACCCCAACGGCCAGTTGCCCAGCAGCCGCTTCATCGGCGAGCCGGGCGACTACTACAACAGCGAGCGCAAGAGCTTCGGCTGGCAGTTCGAGCACAAGTTCACCAACGACTGGGCTTTCCGCCAGAACTTCCGCTACGCCAGGAACGAGAACGACAACCGCTACCACTGGGGCGACTCGTTCACCATTCCGGGCGGCTGGGGCGCCGACCCCATCAACAAGCGCATCCTGGGCCGCTACCTCGACTACTCGCTCACGAAGAACGACATGTCCGTGATGGACAACAGCGTCGAGGGCCACTTCAACACCGGCGGCCTGAAGCACACGGTGCTGGTCGGCGCCGACTTCTCGCGCCAGAAGGAAAACGTCTACGGCGGCACCGTGGGCTCCAGCGAGATCGACGCCTATGGGCCGGTCTACGGCAACCTGGAGCCGCTGCCGGCCGTGCGCGAGCCGCTGCCCCAGACGACCCAGCGCAGCATGGGCCTGTACGTGCAGGACCAGATGAAGCTGGACAACTGGGTGTTCCTGGCGGGCCTGCGCCGCGACTGGACCCAATCCACCGCCGAAGGCTCGCCCGACCAGAAGGACGACGCCACCACCAAGCGCTTTGCCCTGCTGTACGCGCACCCGAGCGGATGGTCGCCGTACGTGAGCTATGCGGAGTCGTTCACGCCCCAGGCGCCGCAGCTCGGCCAGATGCTCAAGCCGCTGCGCGGCGAGCAATGGGAAGCCGGCCTGAAGTACGAACCCAAGGATCGCCCGCTGGCCTTCAGCGCCGCGGTGTACGACCTGCGCGAGAAGGACCGCACGACCTCTCCCGAGCCCAACGTCATCACGCAGTTGGACGACACCAAGACCCGGGGCGTCGAGCTGGAGGCGCGCGGCCGCATCACTTCGGCGCTCGACGTCATTGCCAACTACACCTACACGGACGTCGACCCGGTGCTCGAAGGCCTTCCAGAGAACATGGCCAGCGTCTGGGCCAAGTACCGCTTCCAGATCGCCGGCATGCCCGGCTTCGCGGTGGGCGCGGGCGTGCGCTGGATGAGCGCCTTGCGCGACGTCTCCTACGGCATCGGCCCCGAAGTGCCCAGCCAGACTTTGATGGACGCGATGGTCTCCTGGGAAAATGCGCAGTGGCGCCTTGCGCTCACGATCAACAACCTGAGCGACAAGACCTACTTCAGCACCTGCCTGTCGCGCGGCGACTGCTGGTACGGCGCGCGCCGCAACGTCGTGGCCAGCGCCACCTACCGTTTCTAAGCTCCCATGAATTCTGGACGCATCAAGACGTGGACCTGGATCCACAAGTGGAGCAGCCTGGTCTGCACCATCTTCATGCTGCTTCTGTGCCTGACCGGACTGCCGCTGATCTTTCATCACGAGATCGGGCACCTGCTGGGCACCGAGGTCGAAGCCCCCGAGCTGCCCGCCGGCCAGGCCGGCAGGCGCGCGAGCCTGGACGACGTGCTCGAGGCCGCGAAGGCGCTCTACCCCGAGCGCGTGGTGCAGTTCGTCTCGCAGGAAGAAGACAGCGACAAGGTCTGGTTCGTCACGCTCACGCCCACGCCGGCGCCCACCGACGACTTCAAGTCGGTGGCGGTGGACGCGCGCACCGGCCAGGTGCTGGCGCAGCCCAAGGTCGACGAGGGCTTCATGTGGGTCATGCTCAAGCTGCACGTCGACCTGTTCGCGGGGCTGGCGGGCAAGCTGTTCCTGGGCTTCATGGGCTTGCTGCTGCTGGTGGCCATCGTCAGCGGCGTGGTGCTGTACTCGCCCTTCATGCGCAAGCTGGAATTCGGCACCGTGCGGCGCGAGCGCCGGCCGCGCCTGAAGTGGCTGGACCTGCACAACCTGCTGGGCATCGTCACGCTGGTGTGGGCCTTCACGGTGGGCGCCACCGGCATGATCAATACCTGGGCCGACCTGGTGATCAAGTACTGGCAGCACGACCAGCTCAGCCACATCCTCCAGCCCTACCAGGGCCAGCCGCTCGTGCCTGCGGCCGAACGCGCCTCGGTGCAGCGCTCGCTCGACCTGGCGCTGCAGAGTTCGCCGGGCAACAAGCTGTCCTTCATCGCCTTCCCGGGCACCGTCTTCTCCAGCCCGCACCACAACACGGTCTTCCTGCGCGGCGACACGCCGATGACCTCCAAGCTGCTGCAGCCGGTGCTGGTGGACGCCAAGACCAACCAGATAACCGCCAGCCCGCACCTGCCCTGGTACCTGACGGCGCTGCTGGTGTCGCAGCCGCTGCACTTCGGCGACTACGGCGGCATGCCGATGCAGATCATCTGGGCGCTGCTGGACATCGCCACGATCATCGTGCTGGGCAGCGGCCTGTACCTGTGGCTCAAGCGTGGCAACCCGGCGCATGCGCACCACAAGGCCAAGGCCGCACCCGACGCCGCGCCCCAGCCCGCAGGCGCCACCCCCCAGGCGAGCACCTCGACATGAAGCCGCAAGAGCAACCTGCCTCGCATTTCTGGCGCGTGTGGGGCTGGCCCGTCGCACTGGGCCTGATGATGGCCGTGGGCTTGGTCTCCGCCCTGTTCAGCGATGGCGGGTTGGGCGACATGCTGGCCTGGGTGACCCTGGGCATCCCGACCTTCGTGTGCTTCTGGTACGGCTGGGGGCGGCGCCGGCCCGCCGAGCGATAGCGGGACGCAAGGGCAAAAAAAAGCTGACTCCGGAGAGTCAGCCTGTCTGGCGAAACAATCCGTCAGGACTTAGAACGGAATGTCGTCATCCATGTCGTCGAAGCCCGACGAAGAGCGGGCCGGTGCCTGGCGCGGAGCGGGCGCCGGCGCCTGGCGGGGTGCCGCAGCCGGGGCGCGCGAATAGCCGCCACCACCACCGCCGCCGTAACCGCCACCACCGCCGTAGCCGTCGTCATCGCCGCCGCCCGACGACGGGCCGCCCTGGCCCTGGCGGCTACCCAGCATCTGCATCTGGTCGACGCGGATGTCGGTGGCGTACTTCTCGACGCCGTCCTTGTCCTGGTACTTGCGGGTGCGAATCTGGCCTTCGACGTAGATCTGCGAGCCCTTGCGCAGGTATTGCGCGGCAATTTCGGCCAGGCGGCCGTTGAAAACCAGTCGATGCCACTCGGTGGCTTCGCGCATTTCGCCGCTCTGCTTGTCCTTCCACTTGTCGGTGGTGGCCAGGGTCACGTTGCACACCTGGTCGCCACTGGGAAAGGTGCGGGTTTCGGGGTCGCGGCCGAGGTTGCCGACGAGGATGACTTTATTGACCGATGCCATGGAGCGCTGCCTTGAGAGAAAGAAGAAGCCGGGACTGCCCGGCAATCTGACGAGTCTACTCGCCTCGGGCCCGCCGGCCATCCCCGGGTCGATCCGAATTCAGGCCGGCCGCCGGCCGCGGCAGCACCACCGGCCGGCGCTCCCCGGATCGGCTCGAAGTCTCCTGCCAGCACCGGGAACGCCGGGCGTCTATCATGCTCGGTTGCCCGAAAGAGCCGCCAACTTGAACGCCGTCACCACCGCCCCCGTGGAAAAAGAAGCCTATCTCGGCGCCTTGCTGGCGCAGCAGCGCATCAGCATCCGCGGCGCCCGAACCCACAACCTCAAGAACATCGACCTGGACATTCCGCGCAACAAGCTGGTGGTCATTACCGGCTTGTCGGGCTCGGGCAAGTCCAGCCTGGCTTTCGACACGCTGTATGCCGAAGGCCAGCGCCGCTATGTCGAAAGCCTGTCGGCCTACGCCCGCCAGTTTCTGCAACTGATGGACAAGCCCGACGTGGACATGATCGAGGGCCTGTCGCCGGCCATCAGCATCGAACAGAAGGCCACCAGCCACAACCCGCGCTCCACCGTGGGCACGGTCACCGAGATCCACGACTACCTGCGCCTGCTGTTCGCCCGCGCCGGCACGCCCTACTGCCCCGACCATCACCTGGCGCTGCAGGCCCAGACCGTCTCGCAGATGGTGGACGCCGTTCTTGCCATTCCCGACGAGCCCAGGCTGATGATCCTGGCCCCGGTGGCGCGCGAGAAAAAGGGCGAGTTCACCGAGCTCTTCGCCGAGATGCAGGCCGCAGGCTACGTGCGATTCCGGGTGGACGGCCAGACCTACGAATACACCGACCTGCCGCAGCTCAAGAAGACCGAGAAGCACGACATCGACGTGGTGATCGACCGCCTGCGCGCGCGAGCCGACATGCAGCAGCGCCTGGCCGAGAGCTTCGAGGCGGCATTGCGGCTGGCCAACGGCCGCGCCATTGCGCTGGAAGTGGGCGGCGAGGGCAAGGAGGACAAGGAACACTTGTTCAACGCCAAGTTCGCCTGCCCCATCTGCCACTACTCGCTCAGCGAACTGGAGCCGCGCCTTTTCTCCTTCAACTCGCCCGTGGGCGCCTGCCCGGCCTGCGACGGCCTGGGGCACCGCGAGTTCTTCGACCCGACGCGGGTGGTGGCCTTTCCGTCGCTGTCGATGGGCAGCGGCGCCATCAAGGGCTGGGACCGGCGCAACGGCTACTACTTCTCGATGGTGGAGAGCGTGGCCAAGCACTACAAGGTGGACGTGGACGCACCCTTCGAGTCGCTGCCGGCCAGCGTGCAGCAGGTGCTGCTCAATGGCTCTGGCAGCGAGGAGATCAAGTTCAACTACACCTTGGAGTCGGGCGCGCAGGCCGGCAAGAAGCTGGTGAAGAAGCATCCCTTCGAGGGGATCATTCCCAACATGGTGCGGCGCTACCGCGAGACCGACTCGGCCATGGTGCGCGAGGAACTGGCCCGCTACCGCAACGTGCAGCCCTGCCCCGACTGCGGCGGCTCGCGCCTGCGCATCGAGGCGCGCAACGTGTTCCTGGTCGACGACGACCAGGACTCCCAGCGCATGGCCATCTTCGAGATCAGCCGCCTGACCCTGCGCGAGAGCCTGGACTACTTCCAGAAGCTGCACCTCAAGGGCGCCAAGGCCGAGATCGCCGACAAGGTGGTGCGCGAGATCGGCCTGCGCCTGAAGTTCCTCAACGACGTGGGCCTGAACTACCTGAGCCTGGATCGCAGCGCCGACACGCTGTCGGGCGGCGAGGCGCAGCGCATCCGCCTGGCCTCGCAGATCGGCTCGGGCCTGACCGGCGTGATGTACGTGCTCGACGAGCCCAGCATCGGCCTGCACCAGCGCGACAACGATCGGCTCATCGGCACGCTCAAGCATCTGCGCGACATCGGCAACAGCGTGATCGTGGTGGAGCACGACGAGGACATGATCCACGCGGCCGACCACATCATCGACATGGGACCCGGCGCCGGCGTGCACGGCGGGCAAGTGATGGCGCAGGGCGACTACAAGCAGGTGGCCGGGAGCCCGGACTCCCTCACCGGCCAGTACCTGTCGGGCGCGAAGAAGATCGAAGTGCCCCGGCGCCGCACGCCCTGGCTGCCGGTAATGAAGAAGGAGGGCGCGCAAGAGAAGAAGAAACCCGTCTCGCGCTTCCCCATGAGCCCCGCGGCCGAGCGCCGCGCCGCACGCGAGGCCCAGCATTTGGCAACGCAGGGCGAGTTGCAGGAAATCCGCGTGCTGGGCGCCAACGGCAACAACCTCAAGAACGTGAGCGTCGCGTTTCCGGTAGGCCTGCTCACCTGCGTGACGGGCGTGTCGGGCTCGGGCAAGTCCACGCTCGTCAACGACACGCTCTATGCCTCGGTGGCGCGCACGCTCTACCGTGCGCACGAAGAGCCGGCGCCGCACGAGGCAGTGGAAGGCATCGAGTATTTCGACAAGGTCATCAATGTCGACCAGTCGCCCATCGGCCGCACGCCGCGCAGCAACCCGGCCACCTACACAGGCCTGTTCACGCCCATCCGCGAGCTGATGGCCGAGACCAACACCGCGCGCGAACGCGGCTACGGCCCCGGGCGCTTTTCCTTCAACGTCGCCGGCGGCCGCTGCGAGGCCTGCCAGGGCGACGGCGTGGTGAAGGTGGAGATGCACTTTCTGCCCGACGTGTACGTGCCCTGCGATGTCTGCCACGGCCAGCGCTACAACCGCGAGACGCTGGAGGTGCAGTACAAGGGGCGCAACATCGCGCAGATCCTGGACATGACGGTGGA
>JAFECZ010000097.1 GCA_018241905.1 Pseudomonadota bacterium | reverse complement strand
TCCGGCGAGTCGGCGGTATAGCGGCTCGCGCCCACCGCCTCGAAGCTGCCCACATGCGCACCGACCAGGAAGGCGCCGCGCCCGGCGGCCACTTCGGCGTCCAGCGCCGGCGCGCCCTTCACATCGAAGGTGAACAGGTCGTGGCGGCCGCGCAGGAAGAACACGCGGTCGAGCACCACCGAGGCGAACGCGTGGATCAGCCGGTAGCCGTCGTGCCAGTTCATGCGCTCCTCGCCCACGGTGCGGCGCAAATAGCGCTTGATGTTGCGCCGCTGGCTGGGAGAGAACAGCAGGAAATAGAAGCTGACGGCCGGCAATATGAGCCGCACCACGCGGCGCCCGCAGGTCAGGGCCAGCCAGCAGAAGAAGCGCAGCACCAGCATGTTGCTGCGCTCGGGGGTGCGCGCCCAGTCGCCCGCCGCCGGCGTCGCTTCGGCTCCGGCGTCTGCTTGCAGCGGGGGGCGGCTCATGTTCACTCCGCGCTTCGCACCCAGCGCCCGCTGGCAGCCAGCACGTCGCCGCTTCGCACCTCGAAGCGCACGCCGCCCGCGGCACCCGCCTCGGGCTGCAGCTCGATGCTCAACGTGGACTCGGGCCCCACCGGCGCCAGGAACTTGGCGGCGGCCAAGGTGGGTTGGTTGCCCAGGCGCGCCGCCATTGCGGGAACGCCGGCCATGGCCTCGCGCACCTCCGACAGGATCAGGGCACCGGGCAGCAAGGGCTGGCCGGGAAAATGGCCCGGGAAGCTTGGATGGTCCGCCGGCACCTCGCGAGTCAGGCGCACGGTGTCGCCGTCGGCTGCGAGTTGAGCTCGCGCGAATTCGTTCAGGGCGCGCACGACCAGCTTGCCCGTGGCTTCGCGCGGCAGCGCCTTCACATGGACGACGCGCCGCGGCACGAACACGGCCTCCAGCCGCTGGCGAAGCTGCCCCACGATGGCCTCGCCGGACAGCTCCGGCGCCACCACGAAAGCCACCGGACGCACCACGCCGTCGGCCACGTCGTCGGGCAGCCAGAAGGCGCCGTCCTGCACGCCGGGAATGCTGTTGAGGTGGTAGTTGAGGTAGCCCAGCGAACTGCGCCGCCCGGCGACGTGAATCAGGTCGTTGGCGCGCCCGAGCAGCCGGAACCGGCGCTCGTCGATGAGCTCCAGGATGTCGGCCATGGGCGTGGGCTCGGGCACGAAGTCGCCTTCGAAGATGAAGCGCTCGCCGGCCTCGCCATGCTCCGCATGCACGCGGATCTGGCCCATGGTTTCCCAAACGTCGGTCTGCGTGGTGCGGCGCGTGGCCACCTGGCCCGTTTCAGTGCTGCCGTAGATCTCGATCATCGGGCCGCCCAGGGCCGCTTCGGCTTGGGCCGCCAGCTGCGGCGACAGCGGCGCGGTGGCCGACAGGATGAAATCGACCGGCGGCAGCTCGACGCCGGACAACAGCAGCGTCTTCAGATGGAACGGCGTGGTGACCAGCGCGCGCGGCCTCGGCACTGCCGCCAGGGCCCGTGCGATGTCGGCCGGGAAGAACGGGCGCCCGCTGTCGAACGTTGCGCCGCCCAGCAGCGCCAGCAGCACCGACGACTCCAGCCCGTAGCTGTGCTGCACGGGCACGGTGGCCACCAGCGTGAGTCCTTCGAGCGAGGGCCTGCCCAGCAGCGAGGCGAGCCGCGGAACCGCCGCCGCCACATCGCCCACCAGGGTGCCCCAGCGCTTGGCATGGGCCTGCGGCACGCCGGTGGAGCCCGAGGTGAGCAGACTCACCGCGTGGCAATCCGCGTCGAAGGCCGGGATGGCGACACCGTCGCCCTTGCCCGCTTCGGCGGGCGGCGGCAGTTGGTACAGCACGCGCTGCAGGCCCGGCGTTGCCAGGCTCTTGTCGTCGGTCAGCGCATAGCAGTCGTCGCCCGATTCGTGCAGGCGCTCCAGCGTGTCGGGCCGCGCGTCCGGCGGCAGCAGGCTGGCGTGGCCACGCAGCAGGGCGGCCGCCAGGCCGACGGCAAAGGCGTAGCGGTCGACGCACAGATTGATGGCCGGTCCGGCGCCACCCGGAAGCATGGATGCGAGCTGCTGCGCATCGGCCAGGAAGCGGCGAGCACTCATGGGCGCGCCGGCATGCCAGGCAATGGGCGCATCCAGATCGCGGTTCGCAAGGAGCGGCAGGGCCGACAGGCCCGCCGCGGACGTCAAGGCGTTCATCGGCGAAATGCTTCGTCTGAGTGGCCGCCGCCGATGGCCACGCGCAGCACGTCGACCAGGCGGTAGCGCTCGAATTCCGGGTGCAGGCGATAGCGCATGAAATGCTCGCCCACAAAAAGCGCCACCACGCAAAGCGGCGTCAGCACATTCGCAAGCAGCGACCAGGCACTGAAAGACAAGGTGAGATAGACCACGATGGACACGAGCGCCATCAGCGCGAAGTAGCCGACCCACACTGCCGTGACCTTGCCCGAGTAGACGCGCATGTCCGCAGACAGCGGATGCACACGTTGCGCAAACTCACCAATGAGGGACAAGCGCCCCGGCCGCAAGGTGCTGGCGAACCAGGCGCACAGCACGGCATTGATGCCCACGTGCTGGAGCACGTACAGCCGGTTGGGGCTGCCGGCCTCGCCGTGGGAAATGGCATAGACCAGCGCGCCGCCCAGCACCACGGCCATCAGCGCGCCAACCCACCCGAAGCGGCTGGCGCCCAGGCCAAGCACGGCCAGCCACAGCGGCGCGAACAAGGCGGCGAGCGCCCATGGCGCCGTTGCGTGGTAGAGCATCATCCAGTGCGACAGGCCGGCATACGCCAGCCCGGCCACCAGAATCAGTGCCAGGCGCCATTGCGACATGGCGGGTTGCCGCGCGCTCAGGGCGCGGTGCGGTTCTGCGCGACGTGCGCCGCGAGGCTGCGCAACGACGAGAAGATCTGCTGGTTGCGCTCGTCGTCGGAACGCAGCTGGAAGCCGTAGCGGCGCGAGACTTCGAGAGCCACTTCCAGGATGTCGATCGAGTCCAGGCCCAGGCCCTCGCCGTACAGTGGCGCTTCGGGCGCGATGTCTGCAGCAGCCACCTCGAGGTTCAGCGCCTCCACCAGCAACACGGCCAGTTCGTTCTCGAGCGGCGATTGCTGGTCGGCGCCACCAGCGGAAGGCTTAGAGGACTCTGCGGTCAATGACAAAGGAAAACTCCAACAGGTTGAGCGTCGCACAGATGGACGGCAAGATTGCAAATTATAGGGAGGGGCCATTGGATAGACTGGGGCCCCGATAAAGCTACCATTTCCTCGGAGTTTCCATGGCTGACCCTCTTCTGATTGCCCGGCACGGCGACATCGAATGCGTCCTGCTGCCAGGGCTGGCCAACCGGCACGGATTGATCACCGGGGCGACCGGCACCGGCAAGACGGTCACCCTTCAAACGCTGGCCGAGCGGCTGTCGGGCATCGGGGTTCCGGTGTTCATGGCGGACGTCAAGGGCGACCTGACCGGCATCAGCCAGGCCGGCAGCATCGGCGAGAAGCTGGCTGCCACGCTCAATGAGCGGGGCATCGAGCCGCCCGCCCCGCTGGCCTGCCCTGTCACGCTGTGGGACGTGTTCGGCGAGCAGGGCCACCCGGTGCGCGCCACCGTCTCCGACATGGGCCCGCTGCTGCTGGGCCGCATGCTGGACCTGAACGAGACCCAGGCCGGCGTTCTGAACCTGGTGTTCAAGATCGCCGACGACAACGGCCTGCTGCTGCTGGACCTGAAAGACCTGCGCGCCATGCTGCAGCACGTGGGAGACAACGCCAAGGACTTCACCACTCAGTACGGCAACATCAGCGCCGCCAGCGTGGGCGCGATCCAGCGCGGGCTGCTGACCATCGAGACCCAGGGCGGCGACAAGTTCTTCGGCGAGCCGATGCTCAACATCAACGACTTCATGCAGACGGTGTAGGGCAAGGGGGTGGTCAACATCCTGGCGGCCGACAAGCTCATGAACTCGCCGCGGCTGTATGCCACCTTCCTCTTGTGGATGCTGTCGGAGCTGTTCGAGCAGCTGCCCGAAATCGGCGACCCGGACAAGCCCAAGCTGGCCTTCTTCTTCGACGAGGCCCACCTGCTGTTCAACGAGGCGCCCAAGGCCCTGGTCGAGCGCATCGAGCTGGTGGTGCGGCTGGTGCGCTCCAAGGGCGTGGGGGTGTATTTCGTTACCCAGAATCCGCTGGACATTCCCGACAGCGTGCTGGCCCAGCTCGGCAACCGCGTGCAGCACGCGCTGCGCGCCTTCACCCCGCGCGACCAGAAGGCGGTGAAGGCCTCGGCCACCACCATGCGGCAGAAGCCGGGGCTGGACATCGAGGCTGCCATCACCGAACTGGCCGTGGGCGAGGCGCTGGTGAGCTTCCTCGACCCCAAGGGCCGGCCCAGCGTGACCGAGCGCGTCTTCGTGCTGCCGCCCGGCAGCCAGATCGGCCCCATTACGCCGCAGCAGCGCCAGCAACTCATGGCCAGCTCGCTGGTGGCAGGCGTGTACGAGAAGGCAGTGGACCGCGAGTCCGCCTACGAAAAGCTCAAGGGCCGCGCCGAGAGTGCACCCGACGCACCGGCCGGCACCGTGCCGGGCAAGTCCGGCACCATCGGCGCCGCCCCGGAAGGCGGCGGACTCATGGACGGCCTGAACGACCTCCTTTTCGGCTCCACCGGCCCGCGCGGCGGCAAGCGCGACGGCCTGGTGCAGACCATGGCCAAGTCCGCCGTGCGCACCATGGGCACCACCGCGGGCCGCGAGATCCTGCGCGGCGTGCTGGGCGGCATCTTCGGCGGCAAGAAGGGGCGCTAGCAGCGGCCCCAGCCACGGCGGTGACGCGGCAGCCACGCCCCAGACAACTGCCTTGGCTGGCCCCGGGCGAGCCCCTGCCTGCGGCTGCGCAGGCCTGGGGCGAGCAAGACCCGGTGCCCGGCCTCCTGGCCGCCGGCGGAGCGCTGGACGTGGACAGCCTGCTGGGCGCCTACCGGGGCGGCATCTTTCCCTGGTTCAGCGAAGGCCAGCCCATCCTGTGGTGGAGCCCCGATCCGCGCATGGTGCTGCAGGTCGGCCGCTTCCGGCTGCACCGCTCGCTGGCCAAGACGCTGCGGCGCTTTGCCATCGCCCCCGGTTGCGAACTGCGCCTCGACCACGACTTCGACGCGGTGATCGACGCCTGTTCGCGCGTGCCGCGCGCGGGCCAGTCGGGCACCTGGATCCTGCCCAAGATGATCGAGGCCTACGGACGGATGCACCGCGCGGGGCACGCCCACAGCGTGGAGACCTGGATCGACGGGCGCCTGGCCGGCGGCCTGTACTGCGTTGCCATCGGGCGCGCGGTGTTCGGCGAGTCGATGTTCGCGCTGCGGCCCGACGCCTCCAAGATCGCGCTGGCGGGACTGGTGGCCTTCTGCCGCCACCACGGCATCGAGCAAATCGACTGCCAGCAGAACACCGCGCACCTGGCCAGCATGGGCGCAGCCGAAATGCCGCGAAGCGCATTTATTTCCAAGGTGGCGCAGGCCGCACAACTGCCACCCCCAAAGTGGGATTTCGACCCCGTATACTGGAACTCACTCCTTCTCGCGCGACCCGCTTCGACGACGTGACGCATCTCAAGGATCTTCCGTTCCAGACCTTGCAGTTCTATGCAACGGCGCCCTATCCGTGCAGCTACCTGCCGGATCGCCTGGCCCGGTCGCAAGTGGCGACGCCCAGCCACCTGATCCACAGCGACGCCTATTCCGACCTGGTGCTCGGCGGTTTTCGCCGCAGCGGCATGTTCACCTACCGCCCCTATTGCGACGGCTGCCAGGCCTGCGTGCCGCTGCGCGTCAAGGTGGCCGAGTTCAAGCCCACCCGCAGCCAGCGCCGCGCGCACACCAAGCATGCCAACCTGCAGGCCCGGGTGCTCAAGCTGTGCTTCGTGCCCGAGCACTACCAGCTCTACCTGCGCTACCAGAACGGCCGCCACGCGGGTGGCGGCATGGACCACGACAGCATCGACCAGTACACGCAGTTCCTGCTGCAAAGCCGCGTCAACTCGCGGCTGGTGGAGTTTCGCGAGTCACTGCCTGACGGCAGTGCCGGGGCACTGAAGATGGTTTCCATCCTCGACGTGCTCAATGACGGGCTGTCCGCCGTCTATACCTTCTACGAGCCCGACCCGGGTGCGGGCTACGGCAACTACAGCGTGCTGTGGCAGATCGAACAGGCGCGCCAGCTGGGCCTGCCGCATGTCTACCTGGGCTACTGGATCGCCGGCAGCGCCAAGATGAGCTACAAGGCCCGCTATTCCCCTAATGAAGTGCTGATTGACGGACGCTGGCAAGCGCGATCTGATTTCACCAAGTAAAATGGCCGGCAGATTCCAAGCTGCTGAGCCATGAGAAAAACACAATCAGATATCCCTGCCGCGCCGGTCATCCAAGTGATCGAGCGCATGTTTGCGCTGATCGATGTCCTGGCTTCCCGCGAAGAAGCCATTTCGCTGAAGGAAATCAGCGAAAAGACCGGCCTTCATCCCTCCACCGCCCACCGCATCCTCAACGACCTGGCGGTCGGCCGCTTCGTCGACCGGCCCGAGGCCGGCAGCTACCGCCTGGGCATGCGCCTGCTGGAACTGGGCAACCTGGTCAAGGGGCGCCTGAACGTGCGCGACGCCGCGCTCGCCCCCATGCGCGAGCTGCACAAGCTGACGCAGCAGCCGGTCAATCTCAGCATGCGACAGGGCGACGAGATCGTCTACATCGAGCGCGCCTACAGCGAACGCTCCGGCATGCAGGTGGTGCGCGCCATCGGCGGCCGGGCCCCGCTGCACCTGACCTCCACCGGCAAGCTGTTCCTGGCGCTGGACGATCCGCAGCGGGTGCGCAGCTACGCCACCCGCACGGGCCTGGCCGGCCACACCCGCAACAGCATCACCCAGCTGCCCGTGCTCGAACGCGAACTCGCCAAGGCACGCCAGTACGGCATTGCGCGCGACAACGAGGAACTGGAACTGGGCGTGCGCTGCATGGCCGCGGGCATCTACGATGACCAGGGCAAGCTGGTGGCCGGCTTGTCGGTGTCGGCGCCGGCCGACCGGCTGGACGATGGCTGGCTGCCCAAGCTGCAGGCCACGGCCAACGAAATCTCTGGTGCGCTGGGATACAAGTCGCCGCAAGCCGCAAACGGGCCGCAGGCCGCGCCCCCCGCCCCGGAATCACAAGCCGCCTGATCATCATCGGGCGCCCCAAAAGACAAAGCCCGCCATTGGCGGGCTTGTCTCATACCGGCAGGCCAGCAGAAGTTCAACCGGCCGTCTGGGCGCTTGCCAGCGGCGTATGGATCGCAGCCGGCGACATCATCTGAGTGGCCTCGACCCAGCGGCGAACACGCTCCGCGTCGCCGATGCGGCTGAGCTTGCCCGCCGAATCCAGGAACACCATGATCAGCTTGCGGCCGGCAATGCGAGCCTGCATGACCAGGCACTGGCCGGCCTCGGAGATGTAGCCGGTCTTTTGCAGGCCGATGTCCCAGTCGGGGTTCTTCACCAGGCGGTTGGTGGTGTTGAACTGCAGGGTGCGGCTGCCGACCTCGACCACGTGCTCGGGCGAAGTGGTCAGCTGGCGCAGCGTCTGGTCGTTGTAGGCGTAGCTGACCAGCAGGGCCAGGTCGCGGGCGCTGGACTGGTTGCCGCTGGACAGGCCGGTGGGCTCCACGTAGCGCGTGTCGCGCATGCCCAGCGAACGGGCCTTGGCGTTCATCATGGCCACGAAGGTGTCGATGCCGCCCGGGTACGTGCGGCCCAGGGCATGGGCGGCGCGGTTCTCGCTGGACATCAGGGCCAGGTGCAGCAGCTCGCCGCGCGGCAGCGAAGCACCCACGCGCAGACGCGAGCTGCTGTGCTTCTCGGTGTCCACGTCGTCCTGGGTGATGGTGATGATCTCTTCGGAAGGCAGGTGCGCCTCGCTGATCAGCACGCCCGTCATCAGCTTGGTGATGGAGGCGATGGGCAGCACGGCCTGGTCATTCTTGCTGAACAGCACTTCACGCGTGTCCTGGTCGACCACCAGGGCGACGCTGGACTTCAGGTCGAGCACGTCGTCGGTGCCGTGCAGGCCGGCCAGCTGGCCGAAGGACTGGCGGGCCGGCTCGGCCACCCGCACGACCGACCGGCGCTGCACCGCGACGACCGATTTGCCGCCGCGCTTGCTGAGGGTGGCCGTGACGTTGCGCCCGCCCCGGGTAGTTTTCTCGATCTCGGGCGCTCTGGAAGTGCGCGTGACCTTCGCTTCGGATTTGGATGCCGACTTGGCGGCGGTGGATTTGGCGGAAGCCGCCTGCTTCTTGGCAGCAACTTCCTTCTTCGACGACGCTGCGTGGGCGCCGGACAACAAAAAAGCCGTCGCGAAAAACGCGGCGGCGAGTGTGCGCAGGATCCGCTGGCTTGGAACTCGGCCGGGATAGGCTTCGGGCATTGAAAACTCTCCAGCGGGGGTGGAAATGGGACCGCAGTTTAACTAGTAACAAAAAAACGCGCAATATCAGTTACTTGCGACCCCTTCTTCCAGCGAATACCAAGGACTACATCTGGTAACTAACCCTGCGCGGCAACTCTCTCAGCTTGGCTCTGCAACTTGTTGAGGGCACTCAAATAAGCCTTGGCGGAGGCCACCACGATGTCGGGATCGGCCCCGACGCCGTTGACCACCCGGCCCGCGTTTTGCAGGCGGACGGTGACTTCTCCCTGGCTTTCGGTCGAGCCGCTGATGGCATTGACCGAATAGAGCACCATTTCCGCGCCGCTCTTCACGTGCGACTCGATTGCCTTCAAGGAGGCGTCGACCGGACCGTTTCCATCCGATTCACCCGTCACCTCCTTGCCCTCCACCGTGAACACGATGCGCGCCTGGGGGCGCTCACCGGTTTCGCTGTGTTGAGACAAAGAAACAAAGCTAAACCGCTCACCAACGTGCGAGCCCTCCTCGTCGCTGACAAGCGCAAGGATGTCTTCGTCAAAAATTTCACTCTTGCGATCCGCCAGTTCCTTGAAGCGGGAAAACGCCGTGTTGATGTCGGATTCGCTCTCCATGACCACGCCCAGTTCCTGCAGTCGCTGCTTGAAGGCATTGCGGCCGCTGAGCTTGCCCAGCACGATCTTGTTGTTGGTCCAGCCCACGTCTTCGGCACGCATGATCTCGTAGGTGTCGCGCGCCTTGAGCACGCCGTCCTGGTGGATGCCCGAGGCGTGGGCGAAGGCATTGGCGCCCACCACGGCCTTGTTGGGTTGCACCACGAAGCCGGTGGTCTGGCTCACCATGCGGCTGGCCGCCAGGATGTGGGGCGTATCGATGCCCAGCTCCAGCCCGAAGTAGTCCTTGCGGGTCTTCACGGCCATCACGATTTCCTCGAGCGAGCAGTTGCCGGCGCGCTCGCCCAGGCCGTTGATGGTGCACTCCACCTGGCGCGCGCCGCCGATCTTCACGCCGGCCAGCGAATTGGCCACCGCCATGCCCAGGTCGTTGTGGCAGTGCACCGACCACACCGCCTTGTCGCTGTTGGGAATGCGCTCGCGCAGGTTCTTGATGAAGTTGCCGTACAGCTCGGGAACGGCGTAGCCCACGGTATCGGGCACGTTGATGGTGGTGGCGCCTTCCTGGATGACGGCCTCCAGCACGCGGCAAAGGAAGTCCACGTCGCTGCGGTAGCCGTCCTCGGGGCTGAACTCGATGTCGCCCATCAGGTTGCGGGCAAAGCGAACCGAAAGCTTCGCCTGCTCCAGCACCTCGTCGGGCGTCATGCGCAGCTTCTTCTCCATGTGCAGCGGCGAGGTGGCGATGAAGGTGTGGATGCGCCCGCGCGCCGCGCCCTTCAGGGCCTCGGCGGCGCGCGAAATGTCGCGGTCGTTGGCCCGCGAGAGGCCGCACACGGTGGATTCCTTGATGACGTTGGCAATGGCCTGCACGGCCTCGAAGTCGCCGTTGGAGCTGGCCGGAAAGCCCGCCTCGATCACGTCGACCCGCAGGCGCTCGAGCTGGCGCGCAATGCGCAGCTTCTCGTCGCGCGTCATGGAAGCGCCTGGCGACTGTTCGCCGTCGCGCAGGGTGGTGTCGAAAATGATCAGCTTGTCGGTCATCGTGTTCTCCAGATATGTGCGCCCCCGGGCTGGCTGCAGCGCACGCCGCCCCGTTGCGGGGCGGCCGCGCCGGTTCAGGCGGCTTCGATGGCGAATTGTGCGCTCTTTGCGCCCTTGCCCCGGCCGCGCGTCACGCCCGAAACAATGGCTTTGAGCGAGGCCGAAATGATGTCCGCGTCGATGCCCACGCCAAACAGCGTGCGCGACTCGTCGACCCGCACTTCCATGTAGGCGACGGCGCGGGCGTCGGCGCCGGTGCCGATGGCGTGCTGGTGGTAGTCGATCACGCGGATGGCGTGGCCGGTGGATTCGGACAGGGCCCGAATGAAGGCGTCGACCGGCCCGTTGCCGCGGCCCTCGATGGCCCGGATTTCACCGTCCCACTTGAGGTCGCCGCGCAGAACCACCTGGGCGCTGTCGCCTTCGCCCTGCTCCTCCAGCACGCGGTGCGTCAGCGCATGGGCCGCGGCCACGCCGTACTCGCGCTGGAAGATGTCCCACAGGTCGGCCGCGGACATTTCCTTGCCGGCCACGTCCATCTCGCGCTGCACCACCTGGCTGAATTCGATCTGCAGGCGGCGCGGCATCTCGAGCCCGTATTCGGCTTCGAGCAGGTACGAAATGCCGCCCTTGCCCGACTGGCTGTTGACCCGGATCACCGCCTCGTAGCTGCGGCCGACGTCCTTCGGGTCGATGGGCAGGTAGGGCATGTCCCAGATATCGTCTTCCTTGCGGGCGGCGAATGCCTTCTTGATGGCGTCCTGGTGCGAGCCGGAGAAGGAGGTGTAGACCAGGTCGCCCGCGTACGGATGGCGCGGATGGACGGGCAGCTGGTTGCAGTGCTCGACCGTCGCGCGGATCTCGTCGATATTCGAGAAATCGAGCTCGGGCGAAACGCCCTGGGTATAGAGATTGAGCGCGACGTTGACCAGGTCGAGATTGCCAGTGCGCTCGCCGTTGCCGAACAGGCAGCCTTCGATGCGGTCGGCGCCCGCCATCAACGCAAACTCGCCGGCTGCCGTGCCGGTTCCGCGGTCATTGTGCGGATGCACCGACAGCACGATGCACTCGCGCCGCGCCAGGTTGCGGTGCATCCACTCGATCATGTCGGCGAAGATGTTCGGCGTGGAGTGCTCCACCGTCGACGGCAGGTTGACGATGCATTTGCGCCCGGGCGTCGGGGCCCAGACCTCGGTGACCGCGTCGACCACGCGCTTGGAAAAAGCCAGGTCGGTGCCGGAGAACATCTCGGGCGAATACTGGAAGGTCCACTGCGTGTTCGGCTGCTTGGCTGCCAGCTCCTTGAACATGCGGGCGTGGCTGGTGGCCAGCTCGACGATGCCATCCTCGTCCATGCCCAGCACCACCTTGCGCATCACCGGCGCCACGGCGTTGTAGAGGTGAACGATGGCGCGCGGTGCGCCCTGCAGCGATTCGAAAGTGCGCTCGATGAGGTGGTCGCGCGCCTGGGTCAGCACCTGGATCGTCACGTCGTCGGGGATGCGGTCTTCCCCGATGAGCTTGCGAACGAAGTCGAACTCGACCTGCGAGGCCGAGGGGAATCCCACCTCGATCTCCTTGAAGCCGATCTTCACCAGCATCTCGAACATTCGCATCTTGCGCTCGAGATCCATGGGCTCCACCAGCGCCTGGTTGCCGTCGCGCAGGTCGGTCGACAGCCAGATCGGCGCACGGGTCAGGATGGCGTCGGGCCAGGTGCGGTCTTTGAGGCCTACGGGTGCGAAGGCGCGGTACTTGCGGCTGGGTTGCTTCAACATGGCTTCTCTTTGCTGGTGATGGTTGTCGAGCCCAGCAACCCCAAAAACAAACGGCCCGTTGCTGGTGCTAACGGGCCGTTGGTCGAAAAAATTGCGCGTGCGCTACCGACTCCGCCCGAAGGGGATCAGTAGTAGGGCCAGGGCAATCTTTTGCATGGTGGCGCAACTCTAGCACAAGTTTTTCGACTAGTGGTGCAAGCCCCGCTCATCGGGCTCGTCGGTCGAGACGCTGATCACGCTGGCCTGCTGCCCCTTGGCCTTGCGCCAGCCGTACACCACGTAGCCGCTCAGGCCGTAGGCCACGAAAAGACCGAACAGCACCGTGGGCGGATGGATGTTGATGACGGCAATGCCCAGCGCAATCAGCACGATGGCGGCGAAGGGCACGCTGCGCTTCATCTGCACGTCCTTGAAGCTGTAGAACGGCGCGTTGGTCACCATGCTCAGGCCCGCATAGAGCGTGAAGCCGAAGGTGATCCATGTGATCTGGTTCCAGCTGAGGTAGAGCACGTCGCCGCCGCGCTTGCCCCACTCGGTCATGAGCCAGATGAAGCCGGCCACCAGCGCCGCGGCCGCCGGCGACGGCAGCCCCTGGAACCAGCGCTTGTCGATGACGCCCGTATTGACGTTGAAGCGCGCCAGCCGCAGCGCCGCGCAGGCGCAATAGACAAAGGCAGCGATCCAGCCCCAGCGGCCCAGCCCCTTGAGAGACCATTCGTAGGCGATGAGCGCCGGCGCCGCGCCGAAGGACACCATGTCCGACAGCGAATCCATCTGCTCGCCAAAAGCGCTTTGCGTGTTGGTCATGCGCGCCACGCGGCCGTCGAGGCTGTCGAGGATCATGGCGGCGAACACGCCCAGCGCTGCCTGGTCGAAGCGCGCGTTCATCGCCATCACGATGGCGTAGAAGCCGCCGAAGAGCGCTCCCAATGTGAAGAGATTGGGCAGGATGTAGATGCCCTTGCGCCGCTTCTTGGGCTCCAGGGGCATCAACGGGGTGTCGTCATGCATGGGGGCGAAGTGTAGTTCAGCGTTGCCAGTGCACTTGGCACGGCTCAATGAAAAAGGCCACCGCGAGAGCAGTGGCCTTGGTGACCTCAAGGGCGAGCGAAGCGAAGCCTGTTCGGGAGCTGCCGCGGAACTGGCTTTGCCAGGCCGCAGGCGGCGCCCCCTTGAGGGGGTTGGCGGACCTGCGAAGCAGGGTAGCCTGGGGGTAGGATCAGTTGCGCGTCTGGTCGACCAGCTTGTTCTTGGCGATCCAGGGCATCATCGCGCGCAGCTGGCCGCCCACGACTTCGATGCTGTGCTCGGCCATGTTGCGGCGGCGGGCGGTCATGCTGGGGTAGCCGGTGCGGCCTTCCAGGATGAACATCTTGGCGTAGTCGCCGTTCTGGATGCGCTTGAGCGCGTTGCGCATGGCGGCGCGCGACTGCTCGTTGATCACCTCGGGGCCGGTCACGTACTCGCCGTACTCGGCG
>JAFECZ010000096.1 GCA_018241905.1 Pseudomonadota bacterium | reverse complement strand
GGCCGACGAGGACGTCGACGGCGCCGCCAAGGCCTATGTGCTGCGCCACTTCTCCAGCTACGGCTACCAGGCCGAAGACCTGTCGAGCCAGAACCTGGGCTACGACGTCGAGGTCAGGGACAAGAAAGGCGCCACCTTGCTGCGGGTTTGCGTGCGCGGCGCGTCGGTTGGCACACCGCGTCGCCCCCTGACCACCACCGAAGAGCTCAGCGCCAAGGGCGAGAAGCTCTGGCGCCTGATCATCGTGGCCGACCCGCTGAGCGGCGTGGCCCAGCACAAGATCTACAAGGCCAGCGAGATCCCGCAGGACGCCTGAGCGGGCGCGATTGGCACCGCCCTGTCGCCCAAGCCGCCGTGTCTGCGACCAGCCTGCAGATTCCGCTTGTGCGCAAGCAGTAGGCGGGGTCAGCCCGCCGCGCGGCCTTGCCTTGCGTCCATTCGCGGCTGAAGCAGCGCAAAGCCCAGCATGCCCACCAGCATGGCGGCCACGAAGACCGCGGCCTTGGGCTGCCCCGCCGCCATGGCGACGATGCCCGGCCCGGGGCAGAAGCCCGCCAGGCCCCAGCCGGCGCCGAAGATCAGCGAGCCGGCAATGAGCCGCCTGTCGATCTCGTTCGAGGCAGGCAGGCGCATCGCGTCGCCGAAAAGCATGGTGCCCGCGCGCCGCTTGGCCAGCGCGAAGGCGAAGACGCCCACGGCAATGGCCCCGCCCATGACGAAGGCGAGCGACGGGTCCCAATGGCCGAACAGGTCGAGGAAGCCCTGGACCTTGCCCGGGTCCGTCATGCCCGACAGCAGCAGGCCCCAGCCGAACAGCAGGCCGACAAGGAATTCAATGGTGCGACGCATGGCAAGAACCCTTACAGATGACGCAGAAGGAAGACGGTCAGGAAGCCCGCGCCCATGAAGGCCAGCGTGGCCACCAGCGAGCGCGGCGACAGGCGCGACAGCCCGCACACGCCGTGACCGCTGGTGCAGCCCGACCCGAGCCGGGTGCCGAAGCCCACCAGCAGGCCCGCCACGACGATGGCGCCGTAGCCGGCATCGATGCGTGGTGCCCTCAGCCAGTCGGCAGGCGCGAGCAGCGCGAAAGTGGCCGGCGCAGCCAGCATGCCCAGCAGGAAGGCGACGCGCCAGCCGGTGTCGCCCGGGCGGGGCGTGAGCAGCCCGCCCACGATGCCGCTGATGCCCAGCACGCGGCCGTTGAACAGGACGAAGACGGCAGCCGCCACCCCCAGTACCAGGCCGCCCGCCAGGGACGCCCAGGGCGTGAAATGAGTCCAGTCGATGGTCATGCTTGCTCCTTGGTGTTGGCCTTGGTTGCGGCGCGCGAGCCGCGCCTGGCCTTTGCCGGCGCGCTGGGCCGGCAGAACTGCGCGTAAAGGGTCTGGATCACGGCCACGGCCTCGTCGCTGGCCAGCGAGTAGTAGATGTTCTTTCCGTCGCGCCGGGTGGTGACCAGCTCTTCCTCGCGAAGCACGGTGAGCTGCTGCGACAGTGTGGGCTGCACGATGCCCAGCCCCTCCTCCAGTTCGCCCACGCGGGCCTCGCCCTGCGAGAGGTAGCACAGGATGAGCAGGCGGTCGGGGTTGGACAGAACCTTCAGAAGGCCGCACGCCTCGCGCGCGGCCGACTGCATCTGTTCGAGTGAAAGTGGCAAGCCGGTCATGGTGGTGGGCAGGATTTTCAGTTTCCGTGTTGATATTCTATTGAATAACAATCTATTATGCAATATATTATTGGAAAGGAAACTGAAGGAGCATCTCCCATGTCCAAGCCCCAGGTCCACGGCATCTTCGACCCCGCCACCTGGACCATCACCTACGTCGTGCACAACGGCCCCGGCACTGCATGCGCCATCGTGGATTCCGTGCTCGACTACGACCCCAAGTCGGGCCGCACCCGCACCGCGTCCGCCGACAAAGTCGTCGACTACGTGCAGGCCAACCGCCTGCAGGTCGAATGGATCCTGGAAACCCATGCCCATGCCGACCACCTGAGCGCGGCGCCCTACCTCAAGGCCCGGCTGGGCGGGCGCACCGGCATCGGCGAGCACATCACGGCGGTGCAGAAGGTGTTCAAGGGCATCTTCAACCTGGAGCCGGGGTTCCGGCAGGACGGCTCGCAGTTCGACCACCTGTTCCGGGGCGGCGAAGCGCTGCGCATCGGCGAGCTGCAAGGCGAAGTCCTGCACGTTCCCGGCCATACGCCCGCCGACGTTGCCTACCGCATCGGGGACGCGGTGTTCGTGGGCGACACCCTGTTCATGCCAGATGTGGGCACGGCACGCTGCGACTTTCCGGGCGGCAATGCGAACACGCTCTATGCCTCGGTGCAGAAGATCCTGGCCCTGCCGCCGCACACGCGCCTTTTCATGTGCCATGACTATCCGCCCGAAGGCCGGCCCGTCGCATTCGAGACAACCGTGGCCGAGCAGCGCGAGAAGAACATCCACATCCATGCGGGCATTGCCCAGGACGACTTCGTGGCCATGCGCAACCGGCGCGATGCCACGCTGGAGATGCCGGTGCTGATCCTGCCGGCCGTGCAGGTGAACGTGCGCGCCGGCGAAATGCCGCCCAAGGAAGACAACGGGGTCTCCTTCCTCAAGATTCCGATCAACGCACTCTGAAGATCAGGCGCCTGCCGCGCTCACCAGCACCGCACCCGGAAAGTGCGTGAGCAGTTCGGACAAGGCCGTTTCCGGGCCTGCGGTGCGCATGGCGCCCGTCAGGCAATCCGTCATCCTGCAGCCGGCAAGGTCGGCTGGCAGCCGCACACGGGTGTCGCCCCAGGCGGCGCCGCGCCAGGCGGGCGCGCGCGCCAGCGCATCGCCGGTCACGGCAGCGGCGAGCTCGGCGAACAGGCGCACCGCAATGACCAGCACCGCACACCCCTCGTGCCGCCGCAGGAACGCCACCACGTGGGCCGCGTGCCGGCCCCTGGCTTCCAGCGCCTCGTAGCTCCCGGACTGGAACAGCGCCGGCATGCGCTCGCGCAGTTGCAGTACCCGCCAGGCGGCCCACATCTTTGCGCGGCCGTCGGTTGCTTCCCCCACCAGCCCGAGCACCGCCGCCGGCAGGTCCCCGGCCTGCGCCAGTTGCTGCAGTTCGCCCAGCGTGCGCAGGCGCCGCGCATAGTCCACCGGCCGCCGGTTGTCGGGGTCGACCAGGCTGCGCTCGATCAGCTCGCAGCCCTGGTAGACGTCGGGCACGCCCGGCGAACAGAACTTGAGCAGGGCCAGGCTCAATCCCGAGAGGGCACTGAAGGCATCGAGCCCATGCACGAAGTCCATCAGGTCGGGCAGGAAGGCGTTGCCGCCCTCCTCTGCCAGCGCGCCGCGCACCAGGCCTTCCAGCGCCGCTTCGTAAACGGCGTCCGGCTGCGTCCAGCTGGTGCCGCGCTTGCTCTCGCGTGCGGCCTTGCGCATGTAGGCCGCCATGCGCTCCACGAAATCCGGGTCGGGCGCGGGCCAGGCCGGCAAGGCGCCCACCAGCGTCTGGTAGAGCAGGTATTCGTGGGCCGGCAGCACCCCGGCGCACAAGGGCGCGTTCATCTGCCGCCAGCGCATGACCGCGCCGCGCCAGGCGTCCACCCGTTCCGACAGCACGTCGATGCGCAGACGCACGTCTTCCGAGCGCTTGCTGTCGTGCGTCGAGGTGGCCAGCATGGTGTGCGGCCAGCGGCGCTGGCGGTCCAGGCTCGCTTCGTGAAAGTCCGGCACGGCAAGGCCGATGCGGTCCGGCTCGCCGCCCACTTCGTTGAGCGAGGCCAGCGGAAAGTAGCGATAGAAGGCCGTGTCCTCCACGCCCTTGGCCGCCACCGGCGCGCTGTACTGCTGGAACCGCCGTGCAAAGCGCTGCACGTCGGGCAGCAGTTGCGGCGAGGCACCGGTCACGCACCGCCCCAGCAAGGCTTCGCGCAGGAAGGCCCACAGGCTCGGCTCCGGACTGCCCAGGCGCTCGCGCGCCGCGGCAATGGCCTGGTCGACAAGGCGCTCGTCCTGCTCGCTCGCCTCCTCGCCGTTGTAGGTGCGGTAGACGGGCATACCGGCCGCCACGGCCGCGATGGCCTCGCGCAGGCCGTTGAGGGTGTGGTCGCGCGTGCGCCGGTCGGCCTTGGCGATGGCGTGCAGGGCGCGCGCCAATACCTCCAGGTCCGATGCAAGCGTGCCGGTGGCAACCTGCAGGCGCGCTTCGTAGGCCACTTCGGCAAAGTCCTGCGACTCGCCGGTGAACGCGTGCCACAGCGCAACCAACGGCGCCGATGCATCGGGATCGACCAGCACGGCGTTGGCCACGTTGGCAAAGCGATAGCCCGTGGTGCCGTGGATGGCCCATGACAAGGGCACGTCCTCGCCCGAGCCGGCAATCTTCTCCGCCACCACGTACAGCGGCCGGGCCGGCTTGCCGGCGGCCGCCAGCCGCGCCGCGTGGCCGGCCTGCAGCCGCGCGAAGTAGGCGGCCGGGTCGAACAGGCCGTCGGGGTGGTCGATGCGCAGGCCGTCGACCCAGCCCGCGGCGGCCAGGTCCAGCGCCAGGCCGTGCGTGGCCTCGAACACGTCCTCGCGCTCGGTGCGCAAGGCGGCCAGTTCGTTCACGTCGAAGAAGCGCCGGTAGTTGATCTCGTCGGCGGCGCAGCGCCAGTGCGCGAGCCGCCAGGCCTGCGAATCCATCAGCGCATGCAGGCTTTCGCGCCCGTCCGGTGCGTTGATGGCGTCGATCTCGCGCTCCAGGGTGGCCTGGTCGCCGCTGGCAAGCGCTTCCTGCAGGCGCCGGAACAGGCTGTCGGGCGCCACCGGAAAGCGGTGCTCGAAGTAGCGCACGCTCCAGCGATTGTCTTCGCGCTCGTAGCCCAGGCTCAGCTCGCCGCGCGCCAGCACCTCGCCATAGGGCGCGCCCAGCACCGGCAGCAGGACCTTGCCCGCCAGGCCCGGCGTGGCGGCCTGCCAGTCGATGTCGAAGAAGCCTGCATAGAGCGAGGCGGCGCCTTTTTCCAGCACGTCGTTCCACCATGCGTTCTCGCCGCCCAGCACGCCCATGTGGTTGGGCACCAGGTCGATGAGCTGGCCCATGCCGTGCCGCTGCAGCGCCTCGCACAGGCGCCGGTAGGCCGGCATGCCGCCCAGCTCGGGGCTGATCTCGTCATGGGCCACGACGTCGTAGCCGTGCAGGCTGCCGGGCCGCGCCCGATGGATGGGCGAGCAGTACACATGGCTGATGCCCAGCCGCGCCAGGTACGGCACGACGGCCGCCGCCGCGTCGAAGCCGAAGTCCTTGTGCAGTTGCAGCCGGTAGGTGGCGCGCGGAATGCTCGCGGCGCCGCGCTGCGGACGGGCATCGGCCACCGCGGCCAGCACCTGCCGCAGCGGCGGGGACTGCCACAGGGCTGGCAGTTCCAATGCGTATTTGCGGCGCCAGTTGGGGTGCTCGCTCACGGTGCCGGGCATGTTGGCCTGCTCGGCCTGGCCCAGCAGGTCTTCGAGCTGCACCGTCATCAGGCTGGATGGCGTACGCGCCAGGTAGGCATGCACCATGGCAGGCAGCCCGGGCGGCGGCGGCTCGCCCATGCGCTCGGGTGCCTCGATCGGCTGGCACATTGCTTCGGCCAGGCGCTCGCGCTCGTTGGCACGCTGCGCCAGGCGTTCGTCCAGCGTCTGGCCGCCGGGCAACTGGCCCAGCGCGTCCTGCGCGCGGATGTCGGCCGCAGACCACCAGCCGGCCAGCGTGGGCAGGTCGTGCGTGCTCAGCGCCACCATGGCCTCGCGCGGGTAGTCCTGCGGCGGCAGGTAGGCGCCCTGCTCGTCGCGCTGGAAGTACAGCAGCCGGTAAGACAGCACGCCGTGGCGCCGCATGGCGGTGCGCATCTCGCCCGGCACGGTGCCCAGGTCCTCGCCCACCACCATGCAGTGGTGGCGGCGGCTTTCCAGGGCCAGGATGGCGAACAGCGCCTCGTGCGGATAGCGCACGTAGGCGCCGTCGGCGGCCTTGGCGCCTGCCGGAATCCAGAACAGGCGCATCAGCATCATCACGTGGTCGATGCGCAGCGCACCGGCGCCGCGCATGTTGGCGCGCAGTGCCTCGATGACGGGCGCGAAGCCGCCCTGGGCCAGCCGGTCGGGCCGCAGCGGCAACAGGCCCCAATCCTGGCCCTGGCGGTTGAGCAGGTCGGGCGGCGCGCCGATGCTGGCACCGGCCGCAAAACACCCGGCATGGCGCCAGCTGTCGGCGCCGCCGCGGTCGACCGACACGGCCAGGTCGAGGTACAGGCCGATGGACATGCCCGCGGCGCTGCACGCCTGCGCCGCCTGGGCCAGTTGCCGGGCGGCCAGCCATTGCAGGTACTGGAAGAAGGCCACGCGCCGTGCATGTTCGCGCTCGAAGGCGCGCACGCGCGCGCCGCGCCGGTCGCGCCAGTCGGCCGGCCAGGCGGGCCAGCCCCAGCGCTGGGCGTCTTGCGCATGCAGGTGGGCTTGCAGCGCATCGAACAAGGCCTGATCGCGCAGTGCCTCGCCGCCTTCGGTGCAGAAGCGGCGAAAGTCCTGCATCAGCGCATCGTGCTGCCCGCGTTCCTGGAAATCTGCAAAAAGCAGCTCCAGCACCTCGTGCTTGGCAGCCCACACGCCGGCATGGTCCACCAGCGGCGCGGCGCGCAGCGCGGCCAGGCGCTGCTGGAATGCAGGCGAGCGCACCAGCCGCTGCGCCGCATCGCAGTCGCCAAAGCCTGGCGCCGCCTCGACCTCGATGTACATCGCGTTCAGCCAGGCCCGCGACGACGGGCTGTACGGACTGGCGTGCGCCGGGTTGTGCGCAAACAGCGCATGCAGCGGGTTGAGCCCGACGAAGGCCGCGCCCTCGCCTCCCGCCTGCGCCACCAGCTGCCGCAGATCGCCAAAATCGCCGATGCCCCAGTTGCGCGGCGAGCGCAAGCCGTACAGCTGCACCGCGATGCCCCACAGGCGCGCGCCCTCTGCGGCGACCGCGCTCGGCTCGTGGCAGCGCTGCGGCGCGCAGATCAGCAGCGTGCTGCCCGGCATGCCTTCCACCGTCAGCCGGTGGTAGCCCCAGGGCAGCGCCAGCTGGATGCGCAGGTGTGCGCCGCCCTCGCAGGGCTGCGCCTGGCCGGCATGGGCCGTCCCTGCTTCGTCGACCACGCGCCAATGCAGCCGCTGCCGCGTGCTACCGGGGGCCAGCGGCAGGCAGAAACTTGCCGCGCCCTCTTCCACCACCACCCAGGGCGGCAGGCCCTGCGCCCGACCGGGCGGATCGAAGGCGCCGGCGGCGCGCAGCAGTGCGCGCATGGCCTCGGGCGAGATCTCGTGGCGCCGGCCCCAGATATCGTTGTAGCCGGGCTCGATGCCATGCGCCTCGCACAGGCGGCGCAGCTCCTCGTCGCCCAGCGGGGTTGTCGTCGCCTCGAAGGCCGCGGCTTCAGTCATCGCGATCGTCCTGCACGGCGGCCCAGACGCCGCCGCGCAGCATCGTCAGGCGCTGATCGTCGGGCGCCGGCAGGTTGGCGCCCTCGGCGTACACCAGGCGTCCCGGCAGCCGGATGACCTCGCGCTGCGCCTGGCCGAAATTGGCCAGCAGGTGCAGCAGGCTGTGGCTGCCCAGCTGCCAGGTGACGCGCAACAGGCCCTCGTGCGCCGCGTGGTGCCACGGCACGCTGCCGTGCGCCATGCGCGGCACGATGTGGGCGCGGCGTGCGGCCAGCAGCATGCGCGTGCGGCGAAGGGCCGCGGCATGGGCGGGCTGCTCGCGCTCCTCCCAGGCCAGCTTGGAGGCCACGAAGGTGCCTTCGGCATTGGGGTCCGGGATGGCGGCCTGCCCATCCGGGCCCGCAAAGGCGGCAAAGCCGGCGAACTCGGCGCGCCGCCCGCGCGCCACCGCCCGGCCCAGCTGCGTCTCGCCGTGGTCGCAGAAATACAGAAAAGGCGTGTGCGCCGCAAACTCCTCGCCCATGAACAGCATCGGCACATGGGGCGACAGCAGCAGGCAGGCACGGGCCGCCTGCACCATCAGCGGGTCGGCCAGCACGTCGATGCGCTCGCCCAGCGCACGGTTGCCGACCTGATCGTGGGTCTGCAGGTGCGAGACGAAGGCCTCCAGAGGCAATCCGCCGCAAGGCTCGCCGCGCGGCTGGCCGTTGCGGCAGGCCGAGGGCTCGCCGGCATAGACGAAGCCGCGCCCCAGGGCCAGCGCAAAGCGCTTGAGCGGATCGGTCGCAAAGTCGCGGTAGTAGCCCTCGGTCTCGCCGGTGAGCTGCACATGGGCGGCGTGGTGCAGGTCGTCGTTCCACTGCGCGGTGGCCTGCAGCGGGCGGCCTTGCGCGTCGCGCGCAAGCCGGCTCGACTCGTTGTTCTCGTTCTCCAGCACCACGTGCACCTGGCGCGACCGGCCCGGCCCCTGGCGCAGCGCGGTGCACAGCTCGTCGACGATGCAAGGCGCAGAACCGTCACGGATGGCATGCACCGCATCCAGCCGCAGGCCGTCGAAGCCGAATTCCTCCACCCAGTACAGCGCGTTGTGGATGAAGAAGTCGCGCACGGTGCGCGCATGCGGCCCGTCGAAGTCGATGGCCGGGCCCCACGCCGTGTGCCGCGACGCATCGAAGAAGGCCGGGCAGTAGGCGTGCAGGTAGTTGCCGTCCGGCCCGAAGTGGTTGTAGACCACGTCCAGCAGCACCATCAGGCCCAGGCCGTGGGCGGTGTCCACCAGCTGCTTGAGCTCGTCGGGCGTGCCGTAGCTCGATTCGGGCGCAAAGGGCAGCACGCCGTCGTAGCCCCAGCCGCGCTGCCCGGCAAATTCCGCCACCGGCATCAGCTCGATGGCGGTGATGCCCAGCGCCGCCAGCTCGGCCAGGCGTGTGCGCGCGGCGTTGAAGCTGCCCTCGGCAGTGAAGGTGCCCACGTGCAGCTCGTACACCACCGCCTCGTGCCACGGGCGGCCGGTCCATTCGCCGTGCTGCCAGTCGTAGGCATAGGGGTCGACCACGCGGCTGGCGCCGTGCACGTCGTGCGGGTTGGAACGCGAGGCGGGGTCGGGCACCACGATGCCGCCCGCAGGGCCATCGAGCAGGCGAAATCGGTAGTCGTCGGCCGCCTGCGCATCGGGCAGCAAGGCCTCGAACCAGCCGTCGCCCAGCGGCTCCATGGCGGCCGCGCGCCAGGCGCTGGCGGCCACGGGCAGGTGCTCGAGCACCAGCATCGTGGCGGCCGGTGCCCACAGCCGGAAGCGCACGCCGCCCCCTTCCTGCAGCTGCGCGCCGAAGGGCATGCAGTGGCCGCGCTTCATGCGCCGGCCTCCCGGGTGTTGCGCAGCAGTGCCAGCGAGCGGCCCTGCAATGCATACCGCTCCTCGCCCACCACGGCCTCGCCGCCGAAGTCCTGCGCGGTGTCGACCAGCACGCGCCAGGGGCCATTGCGCGGCGGCAGCACGAAGGGCAGCAGCTCGTGGTGCGCGTTGAGCAGCAGCAGGAAGTCATCGTCGCGCTGGGTCTGGCCGCGCTCGCCCACGTCGATGAGCCCGGTGCCCGAGAACAGCATGCCCAGGCAGCGCACATGCTCGTCCTCCCAGTCGGGCGGCGACATCTCGGGGCCGTCGGGGCGCAGCCACACCACGTCCTTGGAATCGCTCGCGTCGGCCCGCTTGCCGCGAAAGAAGCTGCGCCGCCTGAACGACGGGTGCTCGCGCCGCACGGCAATGAGCCTGGCCACGAAGTCGTGCAGCGCCTGGCCGCGCTCGTCGGGCGACCAGTCGATCCACGAGGTCTCGTTGTCCTGGCAGTAGACGTTGTTGTTGCCGCCCTGCGAATTGCCCCGCTCGTCGCCGGCCAGCAGCATGGGCACGCCCTGCGACAGCAAGAGCGTGGCCAGCAGGTTGCGCTTCTGCCGCTCGCGCAGGGCCAGCACCTGCGCATCGCTGGTGGGACCTTCCACGCCGCAGTTCCACGACAGGTTGTTGCTGCTGCCGTCGCGGTTGTCCTCGCCGTTGGCCTCGTTGTGCTTGTCGTTGTAGGAGACCAGGTCGGCCAGCGTGAAGCCGTCGTGCGCGGTCACGAAGTTGATGCTGGCGTGCGGCCGCTTGCCCGACCAGCCATAGATGTCCTGCGAGCCCGCCAGCCGGGCGGCCAGCTCGCCCACCGAGCCCGCGTCGCCCTTCCACCAGCTGCGTACGCTGTCGCGGTAGCGGTCGTTCCACTCGGCCCAGCCGGCGGGAAAGTTGCCCACCTGGTAGCCGCCGTGCCCCAGGTCCCAGGGCTCGGCAATGAGCTTGACGCCGCTGAGCACCGGGTCTTGCCGGATGGCGGCGAAGAATGTGCCCAGGTTCTCCACCTTGCCGGCCTCGCGCGCCAGGGCCGAGGCCAGGTCGAAGCGAAAGCCGTCCACGTGCATCTCCAGCGCCCAGTAGCGCAGCGAATCCATCACCAGCTGCAGGGCGCGCGGCGCCTCCAGGTTGACGGTATTGCCGCAGCCGGTGAAGTCGTCGTAGTAGCGGCGTTCGCCGCCGTTCAGGATGTAGTAGCTGGCGTTGTCCACCCCGCGCATCGACAGCGTGGGCCCCAGGTGATTGCCCTCGCAGGTGTGGTTGAAGACCACGTCCAATATCACCTCGATGCCCGCCGAATGCAGGCTCTTGACCATGGTCTTGAATTCCTTGACCTTGCCCGAGGCGCTGTAGCGCGTCTCGGGTGCGAAGTAGGCCAGCGTGTTGTAGCCCCAGTAGTTCTGCATGCCCTGCTCGGCCAGGTGTCGGTCGTTGAGGAAGGCATGCACCGGCAGCAGCTCCACCGTGGTCACGCCCAGGCGCTGCAGGTAGTCGATGACGGGCAGCGAGCCCAGCGCGGCATAGGTGCCGCGCAGCGCCTGCGGCACGAGCGGGCACTGCATGGTGAAGCCGCGCACGTGCAGCTCGTAGATCACCATGTCCTGCCAGGCAATGCGCGGGCGGCGCTCGTCGCCCCAGGTGAACGCGGGCTCCAGCACCCGGCTCTTGGGCATGAAGGCGGCGCTGTCGCGCCGGTCGAAAGACAGGTCCTCGCGCTTGCTGCCCACCGTGTAGCCGTACAGCGCATCGCTCCAGCGCGGCTCGCCCACCATGTCCTTGGCGTAGGGGTCGAGCAGCAGCTTGTTGGGGTTGAAGCGATGACCTTCCTCGGGCTTGTAGCGCCCATGCACCCTGTATCCGTAGGCCATGCCGGGCCGCGCCTGCGGCAGGTAGCAGTGCCACACGTCGTCGGTGCGCTCGTGCAGCCCGATGCGCTGGCGCTCGTGGCGGCCCTTGTCGTCGAACACGCACAGCTCCACTTTCTCGGCGTGCTTGGAGAACACGGCGAAGTTCACCCCCTGGCCGTCCCAGGCGGCGCCCAGGGGGTACGAGCGGCCCGGCCAGACCGTGTCCAGCAGAACCGAGGCATGACGCGTCACGGGTGCGCCCGCTCCTGGGGCTCCGCGGAGGTGCGGCTGGGCCAGGCGCCGACCGGCGTGGGCCGCCACGCCGGCGGCGCATCGCCTCGCGCCGGCTGCTCTTGCGGCGGCACATGCGCCGCTGCCGCCTCGGGTGCGGCGTCGGGCATGTGCTCGGGCATGCGCTCGGGCATGCGCTCGGACATGTGCTCGGGCATCCGGGCCCTGCCGCCGATACGCCCGGTACCCCCGCGCGGCCACCATTCCTCGATGCGTTCGGCTGCCCAGTCCTTGCCCGCCAGGCCGAAGGCCAATGCCAGGGCGAACACCACGCCGGCCAGGATGATCAGGAAGCTCTGGCGCACGATGTCGCCGCCCACCTTGACCTGGTCCAGCGCGATCAGCATCACGAACAGCAGGATGGCGCCCTGCACCACCTTGCCCAGCAGCGGCGCGTCCTGCATGCGTTCGCTGCGGCCGTAGCCCGTCACCGCGTCGCCCAGGAACTTGGCGAAGTAGGAGCCGAAGGCCAGCACGAGCAGCGCCACGAACACATTGGGAATGAACCACAGCACCCGGCCCACCAGGTCGGCCACGTAGGTCAGGCCCAGCGCGTTGATGGCCACCGTCAGCCCGACGAGGATCACCAGCCAGTAGGCCAGCGCGGCGAACACCGCGCTCGCGTCCACCGCCATGCCGCCCTGGCGCAGGAAGTTGTCCATGCCCGAGCGCTCGGTGAGCACCTGGAAGTTGATGGCGTGCAGGCCGCGCACCACGGTATAGCGCACCACCTTGGCCACCAGCCATGCCGCCAGCAGCACCGCCAGCGCCAGCAGCACGCGCGGCATGTAGGCGCCGATCTGGACCAGGAAAGCGCGCAGCGGCTCCAGTTGAATCGAAAGGCTGTCCATGAGGCAATTCCTCCTCTTGATCCCGGGTTAACGCGAGGCCCGCTCGACCATGGCCAGGATTCCCTGCAGCGGAACCGCGAGCCAGTCGGGGCGGTTCTCCATCTCGTAGCGCAGCTCGTAGTACGCCTTCTCCAGCTCGAACAGCGCGAGCAGCTGCGGGTCGACCGCTTCGGGCCGCAGCTGCAGCGCAGCGGTGTAGCCCTCCAGGAAGGCGTGGTTCACCTGCTGCACCCAGTCGAGCGCCACGGCGCTCAGGCGGGCCAGCTCGTCGGCGTTCTGCGCTTCGCGCCGCAGGGCGCTCCAGCGCGCGTAGTCGAAGGAGCGCAGCATGCCGGCCACGTCGCGCAGCGGCGAATGCTTGGCCCGTCGCTCGGACAGCGGCCGCGCCGGCTCGCCCTCGAAATCGATGATGAAGAAGTCGTTGAAGGCCACCAGCACCTGGCCCAGGTGGTAGTCGCCGTGGTAGCGCGAGCGGTAGTGGGCGCCGCCGGCGTTGAAGCGCATGGCGTCCACAAAGGCCTCGATCCGCTGGCTGCCGGCCAGCAGGCGTTCGATGTCCTGCTGCGCGGCCGCGGGCAAGGCGGCGGCGCGCTCGTGCAGCAGGGCCAGGGTGGCGCGGCCGTCCTGGCGCACGGCGTTGCGCACGGCCTCCAGGTCCTGCACGCTCATGGGCTCGGGGTCGAAGTCGGGGTTGCCGCTTTGTATGGCCAGCGCGTTGTGCAGCTGCGCGGTGCGCTGGCCCAGGATGTTGATGAGGGCCAGGAAGGCGCCGTGCGGGTCGGGCCGCGCTGCTTCGCCGCCGTCGGTGTCGCGCGCCTCGGCCAGGTAGCGCTCCAGGTAGGCCAGCGTGTAGCTCCAGCCGTCGCCCTGGTTGACCACGTAGGCCTGCAGCAGCCCCAGCGTGCCCACCGTGCCGTCGGCCGCCTCGTATTCGATGGCGCCCAGCACCGGCACCGAGTTGGCAAACCCGGCCACCTCGGTCAGGAAGCGCCCCATCTCAAGCTCGGGGTTGATGCCGGGGCGGATCTGCCGGTAGCCCTTGAGGAACAGGCTTTCGTCCAGCATCACCACGGTGTTGCTGCTCAGCGCGGTGGGCGGGCTCACCGCCAGCGCGTCGATGTCCTGCCCCGCCAGCTCGCCCACGCGCTGCGTGGCGCGGAAGTGC
>JAFECZ010000964.1 GCA_018241905.1 Pseudomonadota bacterium | reverse complement strand
CAGCGATTACGCCAGCGACGCGATGGGCGAGTGGGCCGGCTTCTCGGTGGCCTGGCTCTACTGGTACTTCTGGGTGGTGGTGATCGGCTTCGAGGCAGTGGCCGGCGCCAAGATCCTCAACTACTGGATGCCCGGGGTGCCGCTGTGGCCGCTGGCGCTGGGCCTCATGCTGCTGATGGTGGCCAGCAACCTGTTCTCGGTCGAGTCGTTCGGAGAATTCGAGTTCTGGTTTGCCGGCATCAAGGTGCTGGCCATCGGCGTGTTCATTGCGCTGGGCACCTTGTTCGTGCTTGGCTGGTGGCCCGGCCGCGCGATGGACTTCAGCAACCTGGTGGCGCACGGCGGCTTCTTGCCCAAGGGCGGCCTGGCCATCTTCAGCAGCGTGGTGGTGGTCGTGTTCTCGATGGTGGGGGCCGAGGTTGCCACCATTGCCGCGGCGGAGTCGAACGACCCCGCCCGGGCCATCAAGCACGCCACCAAGTCGATCATGATCCGGCTGGCCGTGTTCTACGTGATCTCGATCTTCCTGCTCACGGTGATCCTGCCCTGGAATACGGTGGCGCGCGATGCCTCGCCCTTCGTGATGGCCTTCAAGGCCATGGGCATTCCGGGCGCGGACCATCTCATGAATGCGGTGGTGCTGACGGCGGTGCTGTCTTGCCTCAACTCGGGCATCTACACCGCCTCGCGCATGCTTTTCGTGCTGGCGGCGCGCGGGCAGGCGCCGGCGAGCTTCGTCCAGGTCAATGCCAGGGGTGTACCGATGACCGCGATCCTGGTGTCGAGCATCGGCGGCTTTCTGTGCGTGCTGGCGGCCTACGTTTCACCCGACACGGTGTTCATGTTCCTTCTGAACTCCTCGGGCGCGCTCATGCTGATGCTCTACATCGTGATCGGCGTGTCGCAGCTTGTGCTGCGCATGCGCGGGGTGCAGCAGCAACAGCCGCTGGTGAAGATGTGGCTCTTTCCGTGGCTCACGCTGGCCACCATCGCGGCGATGG
>JAFECZ010000963.1 GCA_018241905.1 Pseudomonadota bacterium | reverse complement strand
GATGGCACCCGAGCCCTTGGCCAGCAGCGTGGGCAGCACGTACTTGCAGGTGAGGAACACGCTCTTGAGGTTCACGTCCACCTGCAAGTCCCATGCTTCCTCGGCCAGCTCCACGGCGCCGCCCGCAGCGGAGCCGCCGACGTTGTTGACCAGGATGTCGGTCGTGCCGTAGGTGTCGATGCAGGCCCGTGCCATCGCAGCCACGCTCTGGCTGCTGGTCACGTCGCAGACCCATGGCGTGATGGAGGCGCGCATCGGGCCGGCCAGCTCCAGCGTTTCTTCCAGGCGCTCGCGTTCGCGGTCGACGGCGAAGACCTTTGCGCCCTCCTCGGCCAGCCGCACTGCAATGGCACGGCCGTTGCCCCAGCCGGCGCCGACGCAACCTGCGCCCGTGACGATGGCCACCTTGTTGTCGAATCGTGCGTTCACGGTTGCTCTCCAAATCGATAGAGGCGCTGGGGGTTGTCCACCAGCAGGGCCTGCCGCGCGGCTTCGCTCGGTGCAATGCGGGCGATGAGGTCTACCAACTGCTGTTCGTCGGGCACGGGCCCGGCATGGTTGGGGTGCGGCCAGTCGTTGCCCCACAGCACGCGATCCCCGAACTGTTCGACCAGCCTGGCCGCAAAGGGCTGGGCATCCTGGTAGGGCGGCCCCAGCCGGGTGATGCGATCCATGCCGCTGACCTTGACCCAGAAGCGCGAGTCGTCCATCAGCGTGAGCAGCGCGCGAAAGTCCTTGTGCTGCATGCCCAGCGAGGCATCGACGCGTCCGATGTGGTCGATCACCACGGGCGTCGCGGCGCGGCGCAGGGCCGGCGCCAGGTCCGTGAGAAGTGTCGGATCGCCATGGATCTGCAGGTGCCAGCCCAGCGGCGCGATGCGGCCCGCCAGGGCCAGCACGTCCTCCATTGGCGTCTGGCGGCCCAGGTGCCCCATGAAGTTGAAGCGCACCCCCCGAAAGCCGGCGGCGTCCAGGCGCCGGAGTTCGCCTGGCGCCACGTC
>JAFECZ010000962.1 GCA_018241905.1 Pseudomonadota bacterium | reverse complement strand
CTGCCAGCGCGAGAATGGCGCCGGCCATGTAGGAGCGGATCAGCGTGTCCCGCGTGGACATCAGCAGCTTGGATTCACCGGCGTCGACCATCTTGGTCACGAACTCGGCGGGGGCGAGATAGGCCATGTCTGTTTTCCTTGTGTGGAGGGAGTCGCGAGCCGCCGTTAGCCCGATGCCCTGCACACGCAGGTTCCGTGCCCGATCAAGCTCGCGGCGCTTCGCCCTGCGCGGCCGCCAGCTGCGCGAAGGCCTCGTCCGACAGGGCCAGCGTGGCCTCGGCCACGTCAAGCAGGCGCCGGTTCTGGTCCATCGAGGTCTTCTGCAGCGCGCGAAAGGCCGCTTCCTCGCTCATGCGCAGGCGCGACATCAGCACGCCCTTGGCGCGCTCGATCACCTTTCGCTCGTGCAGGGCTCGGCGCGCGGCATCGAGCTCGGCTTCCATGCCCGCCAGGCGCGTGGACTGCGATTGCAGCAGCTGCAGCAGCGAGCTCGACTCCTTCTTGTCCACCAGTGCGGGCGCCGCATCGGGATGGGCGCCGATGTCGAAGAAGCGCTCCACCGCATGGGTGTGGGGCGGCGGGTTGTCGCGCAGCCGGCGCAGCATGCCTTCGGAGTCCTGCAGCTCCTGCTGCGCCAGGCGGATCTGCGCTTCGCAGGCATCGCGCAGATGCTGCATCAGGGCGACCTCCAGTTCCCACAGCACGTCGATGCGTCCGCTGGCGACTTCGAACCACGTGTCGCTGAGCTTGCTGTCGAGCGCGCCGCCCGCGCGCGCCGCGCACAGCGTTCGGCGCAGGCGCTCCAGGCGTGCGGTGCCGGCCGACAGCTGATGCGCGTCCCAGCGCGCGCGCAAGCCGGGGTCGCTGAATTCGGCAAACACCTGCAGGCTGCGTTCCTGCGATTCGATGAGGTGGATGACCCGCTGCTGGTGCTCGTCGATGCATTGGCCCGACGCGTACATGAGCGCGCCCACGGCACGCTCCTGGCCGGCCGCTTCCTT
>JAFECZ010000961.1 GCA_018241905.1 Pseudomonadota bacterium | reverse complement strand
GGGCGCCATGTCCAGGCAGCGGCCGGCCTGGTGCTCGGTCAGCACGCCGGTGATGTGGTCGTCCACCACCACCACCTCGTCGCACAGGTCGCGCAACTGCCGCGCGAAGATGCCCACCGCGGCCGAGCCGCAGCCCACGCGCATGCGCTGCTCTTCCACGCCGTTGACGATGGGCGCGCGGCCGGCCTGCACCACCAGGCTGGCGCCGCCGTCGATGGTGCATTCCACCGCCTGCTTGTTGCCCAGGTGCTGCATCAGCTCCACCGTCATGCGGCCTTCCTTCTTGCTGCCGCCGGTGAGGTGGTGCACGCCGCCCAGCGAGAGCATCTGCGAGCCGTATTCGGCGGTGGTGACGTGGCCCACCACCTCGCCCTTGTAGCGGACGTTGGCCTGCTCGGGGCCGAGGAAGCGGTCGGTGTCGATCTTCACCTTGAAGCTGCAGTAGCTGAAGATGCCCTCGGTCACCACCGTCACCATGTCCACGCCCTGCGCCTTGGAGGCCACGATGAAGGGCGCCGGCTTGTAGTCGGGGTAGGTGGTGGAGGAGCCCACGCCGGTGACGAAGACTTCGTCGGCCAGCAGCAGGTCGCCGTTCCAGTCGGGCTTCTGCCCGGTCGCCGTTTCGTCGGTGGCCTTGTCGGATTTATCGGCAAAAGGCACCAGCGCCGGCGCCTCGCTCGTCAGCTCGCGGCGCAGCAGCACCACCGGGTCGACCCGCACCAGCGCGCCGCCGCGGTTGGCATAGCGGTCGCAGGCGCCGGTGCGGCCTTCGGAGATCTGGCACAGCACCGGGCAGGCGTTGCACTCGATCTTGCTGGTGCTCATGCGCTCGTTGCGCGGGGCGCTGCGCAGTTCGGCATCGACCTGGGTCGGCATGTCGATGCCGGGCAGGCCGTCGGTCTTGGTGTGTTCGGTCATCGGGGCGATCTCGAAAGTGGTTGCGATGCGGTCTTGCAAGGACCGGGCCTCGCATGTAGCATTCGCTACACGTTCATGTTGCGTT
>JAFECZ010000960.1 GCA_018241905.1 Pseudomonadota bacterium | reverse complement strand
ATGTCTTTCAACTCCTTGATCTGAGGGCCGGCGACCTGCCGCCTCGTGTTGTTAAACGCTTGTTCAATTAATTTGCGGAGACAAAAAGAGGGTGCGCGCAGGCACCCTCCTCTTGTCGGGTCAGCCGCCGAGGTAGGCGCTGAGCAGTTCCGGATCGCCGAGCAGGCCGGCCGCATCGCGCTCGGCGACCACGCGGCCGGTCTCGTAGACGTAGGCGCGGGTGGCCACCAACAGCGCGTTGTGCACGTTCTGCTCCACCAGCATCACCGTCACCCCGTGCGCGTTGATCTCGCGCACGAAGTCGAACACTTCCTCCGCCATGCGCGGGCTCAGGCCCAGGCTGGGCTCGTCCAGCAGCAGCAGGCGCGGCTCGGACATGAGCGCGCGGCCGATGGCCAGCATCTGCTGCTCGCCGCCGCTGAGGGTGCCGGCCAACTGCTTGTGCCGCTCCTTCAGGCGCGGGAAGCGGCCGTAGACCAGGGCCATGCGCCGCTCGATCTCGGCCTTGCCCTTGCACAGGTAGGCACCCATCGAGAGGTTCTCGTCCACCGTCATGGTCGGCCACACGTGGCGCTCCTCGGGCGACTGGGCAATGCCCTGCGCCACCACGCGGTCGGCCGCCACGCCGCCGATGCTGCGGCCCTGGAAGACGATCTCGCCGCGCGTGGGCTTGAGCAGCCCCGAGATGGCCCGCAGCGTGGTGCTCTTGCCGGCGCCGTTGGCACCGATGAGGGCTACCACCTCGCCGGGCATCACGCGCAGGTTCACGCCATGCAGCGCCGCCGTCTTGCCGTAGCTCACATGCAGGTCGCGCAGTTCCAGCACGGGCGACGTTGCCGTCGCCATGACCGTCGCATCCGCCAGGCTGCCGCCCGCCACATCGCTCTTCAGCACTGCGCTCATGCCTTCTTTCCTCCGCCGCCGAGGTAGGCCTCGACCACCTTGCTGTCGGCCTGCACCTGGGCCGGCGTGCCCTCGGCCAGCTTCTGGCCGAAATGCATCAC
>JAFECZ010000095.1 GCA_018241905.1 Pseudomonadota bacterium | reverse complement strand
GTCGTGAACGACTTCTTCACCTTCGAGCGCTGCGGTGAGTTCAAGAAACTCTTCGTCGACCGGCGCTTCATGCAGGAGCCTGGGCGGTCTGCGAAGCGCTGCTGCGTGCCAGACTTGCTGTCGGCGGTGACCTGCCAGGCTCATGAGCGCATCGGCGCCCGCGAGCAGTTGCATCTCGTGCTGCTCGAGTTCGGCCCGCCGGGCAAGTTCCTCAGGGTCGTCGAAGGGTGCCTCGGCGCGGGCGGCCACGAGCCGCAGCGCTGATGCCTCCTTGAACCCCTTCACCAAGCGCAGTCCAAGCCGTACCGCCGGAGGGCCGGGCAGACTCTCGAGAGTGCAGTCCCAATTGCTGCTCATGACGTCGACCGGCCGGACGTCGACGCCATGGCGCTGGGCGTCCTGCACCAGTTGCGAAGGCGAGTAGAAGCCCAGCGGCTGGGAATTCAGCATGGCCGCCAGGAACTCGGCCGGATGGTGGCACTTCAGCCAGCAGGAGGCATAGACCAGCAGTGCGAAGCTGGCGGCGTGGGACTCGGGAAAGCCGTATTCGCTGAAGCCTTTGATTTGCTCGAATATCTGCTCGGCGAAGCTGCGCTCGTAGCCTCGCGCTGTCATGCCCTCGACAATCTTGTCGTAGTACTGCTGGAGGCCGCCCTTGCGCTTCCATGCCGCCATCGAGCGACGCAGCTGGTCTGCTTCGCCTGCCGTGAAGCCTGCAGCCAGGATGGCAACCTGCATCACTTGTTCCTGGAAGATGGGCACCCCCAAGGTGCGGCCCAAAGCCTCCCGAAGCGCCTCGCTCGGAAAGACCACTGGCTCCTTCCCCTGCCGACGATTGAGGTAGGGATGGACCATCTGTCCTTGAATCGGGCCCGGCCGGACGATGGCGACCTCGATGACCAGGTCGTAGAAGCACCGCGGCTTCAGGCGCGGCAGCATCGACATCTGCGCTCGACTCTCGATTTGAAAGACGCCAACCGTGTCGGCCCGGGAAATCATCTCGTAGGTCTGCGGGTCCTCCGCCGGGATATCCTGCATCTCGAAGATATGGCCCTTGCGCATTCCGACGAACTCGAGCGAACGCCTGATGGCCGACAGCATTCCCAGCGCAAGCACGTCGACCTTGAGCAAGCCAAGCGCATCGAGGTCGTCTTTGTCCCATTCGCAAATCGTGCGGTCTTCCATTGCCGCGTTCTCGACCGGTACTATGCGCGTCAACGGGCCTTTTGTGAGAACGAATCCGCCCGGGTGCTGGGACATGTGCCGAGGCATGCCGATGAGCTGACCCGTCAGCATCAGGAGCTGCTGTACCGGCAGGTCGTCGGGGTCCAGGCCCGCCTCCGAGACCCGCTGCTTCATGGCATCCCTGCCGTCCCACCACGCCAGGTTGGAGCTCACCGCGTCGAGCTGGTGAACTTCGAAGCCGAGCGCCTTGCCGACGTCCCGAAACGCCGACTTCGCGCGGTACGAAGTTACCACCGCCGTAAGGGCCGCGCGGTCACGGCCGTATTTCGTGTAGAGGTACTGAATCACCTCTTCCCGCCGTTGGTGTTCGAAGTCCACGTCAATGTCGGGTGGTTCATTTCGCTCGCGGCTGATGAAGCGCTCGAACAGCACCGACATCCGTGCCGGGTCGACCTCGGTCACACCGATGCAGTAGCACACCACGCTGTTTGCCGCACTGCCGCGCCCCTGGCAAAGAATCTGCTGCGACTGCGCGAAGCGCACGACGTCCGCGACCGTGAGGAAGTAGTGCTCGTAGCCGAGCTCTCGGATGAGCGCGAGCTCATGCTCAATCTGCGTCTGAACCTTGGCCGGCATTCCTTCCGGCCACCGGCGCCCGCCTCCGTCATACGTCAGCTGTCGCAAGTAGCTCGTGGGGGTGTGTCCTGCTGGAACGACTTCGCTCGGATACTGATAGCGCAATTCGTCGAGCGAGAACTCACAGCGTGCTGCCACCTGCAGCGTTTCGGCCAGGAGGTCTGAAGGAAAGCGTTGCGCGAGTTGAAGGCGGCTGCGCAGGTGCTGCTCAGTGTTGACCACGAGGTCCATGCCGCAGTCGGTCAGTGGACGCCCGACCTTGGTGGCCGTCATGACGTCTTGCAACGGCTTGCGGGAGCGCACGTGCATGCGGACGTCCCCGGAGGCTACGAGCGGAATCGCGGTGAGTTCGCTCACCTTGCGCATCCGATGAAGCCACATCTCATCGTCCAACACCCGATACATCTCGACGCCGAGCCAACATCTTCCCGTGAAATTTGCGAGCAACCATCTCGCAACGGTTTCGAGCTGGGCGTCGGCCGCTTCTCGGTCCGGTGATGCCAGGACCACACAGTCCGCAAGCGTGTGGGGGTCGATGGCGTCGATGGCTACCTGGTAGCTCCCCTTTGGCGAGTTGCGTCGCAGGCGGGTGATGAATTCGCAAAGGTTCCCGTAGCCATTGAGATTGCACGCGAGGATGACCAAGGTGAACGGCTCGTCGCAGGTGACCAGGAACTGGCTGCCGAACAGAACCCGGAGGCCATGTTCCTTGCCCGCAACGTGTGCGCGCACCACGCCTGCCATCGTGCACTCGTCGGTAATGGCTAAGGCGGTGTAGCCGAGCGCCTTGGCCCTTTCGACCAGTTCCTCGGGCCAGCTCGCCCCCTTGAGGAACGTGTAGTTGCTCAGGCAGCGCAGCTCTGCGTAGGCAGGTAGGCCCGTCCGTGCCGCTGGCGTCTCGTTCTCCATCAGGAGCGCTCCTAACCAGCGGCGTTATCGCGCATTTTGTGGCGTCACGATAATTATCGCGACGCCACAAAATTTACGATAACGGAAAGGTCGAAGAAGGGTCATGCGAATGACCCGTGCAGGTACCAAGCTGTAGCCTGTCTGGCCAGCCTTTCCTGAAACACCCACAAGACGCCTGCATGCGGGCTGAGTGCAACGTAGTAGTCGCGGACGACGTTACGCGTTTCCTCCTGCTCTTCAACTTTGACGCGGTGCCACCAGCCGCCTTCGACACGGTGCGGCCCCGACAGAAGCTGCAGCGTGCCCTGGTACATCGGTCTGTCGCCGTCCATGGCGAGGCGAAGGGGCTGCGGCAGCGCAAACGTGGGCTGCGGGAAGCGGCTGCGCCGCGGCCGTCTCTTCGGCAGCGGCGCCGGAGCGGATTGCCAGTGCTGCATCCACTCCATGCGATGGTCCTCGGAAAGGACCGGACGCAGGACCTTTTCTGGGCCCAGCCGAGCGGCGACGCGCTCCAACACCAGAGTCATCGATTCCCCCTGGCGGGTCGCGTCCGGGAGCAGCGAGGCGCTCGTCTCTTCGAGCGGATGCACGTCGAGCGCTTCGAGTTCGAGGTCACCCGCGGGCGCAGCGAGCTCAACCTTCGCCAGGCTCTCTGCCAGCAAACGGCAAAGGTGCTCGAGGTTGCGCATCGGTTCTGCGGTTCGAATGGTGACTTCGCCACCTTTGCCTGCTTCCCTTGGGCGCATGGCGTCGTGCATCCAGCGCAGGACGAATGCTGTCGTTCCTGCATTGCGCGCAGCCAACCAACCGCAAAGTTGCACCAGGAGGCGTCGTGCGCCGAACAGGATGGCAGGCGCCGACTCAACTCGTGCCATCAGTTCCAGTCGCGCCTTGAATGTCTTCGAGACCTGAACCCAAGCGTGGGCCTCAGGACGAAGGCCGTAGGCTTGGTCGAGCGCGTGGAGCAATTGCTTGTCGAAGCGCCGGCTGATGCCGCCGCGCGGAAGCGCACGCACATCCCCAAGGGTGCGGCAGCCGAGTTGTGTCAGCACCGTAAAGTGGCTGCGCATCGCGGACAGCGTCTCCATTGGAAGGACGTCCAGCAACGCGGTCAGCGACCCGCGAATACCGTTCTCCTTGCCAGCTCGCGCCAACGCGAGGGCTGCAAGACTCGTGGGAGCCCAGGCGGTCCGCGAAACCCCTAGTTCCGCCGCCTCATGGACGACACGGTCGCGCAGCGCTCGCTTGCCCCCGAACAGGCGCGTGCTGGCCTCGACCTCGATGACAACTGCGTCCTCGACGATGGCGGTTCGCGGTGTGAACTGCAACGCCCATATCGAGACACCTCGCAGCTGGTCATCATGCGGCGGCGTGTTGTCGGGGCCTGACGGCAGCAGTAGGGCTGCCCACAACATTGGCGGCCTCTTGAATTAATCGGCTGGGACGACGCAGCCGTGGGGTCAGCACGGAGGCCAGACCGCCAGGAATGGAGGGGAGCGAGATGGGTTGCTCGTGCGAGTGGCCTCGTCGCTTCAGGATGTGGACGTTCAGTTCCCAGTCCAGTCCCACTGATGCGTGAACACGCAACGGTGCAGCGGACGCTTCATGGCGCGCGGCTTCCGGTCGACATAGAAAGACGGGCGCTTCGCAGGCTTGAGCGCAGACCTGCAATCGCCGCACTTGCTCGGCCCGGGCTTTCGGCAGCCACGCCAGGATGGCGCCTGCAGCGTTTGACTTGATGAGTTGCTCGGCGGTCCACAGGCGCTCCGCCGGCAGGTCCGCCTGAATCCAGATGAACTTCCGCTCGTCCAAGCCCTCATGGTGAAGACCAGGCAAATGCGGATGCCGTGGCGGTCCGATGACGACAACCTGGCGACCCTCGGCGACCAACGGCCGAAGAGCGGGCGTCAACAACCGCCATTCGAGAACCGCTGGTTGGGCCGTCAGGACCTCCGTCAACGACTGCTGGGGCCAGCCGCCTCCTGGAAGCTCGGCGTCCAGTTCTGCCCACCCGGTTCCGCAAACCAGCGTTGCGCGGCGACCCAATTCGTCGCCCCGCCAGATGGCCTCTGCAACGCGGTTGGGCAGACGAAGCATCGCCTCGGCGCCGCTCTCGCTTGCGACATTGGGCTGGAGTGCAAAAGCAGGGAACATGACCTAGAATGCTGTACGCGCATACAGTATCACGATTGTCATCGAATGTCAGCAAGAGCCGACCGACGGGACGCTCAACACGGAAAGACGCCCCTAGGGAGCTTGGAGATGCAGACGGACCTGTTCAGTTCGGACGGCGCAATGCCGTCAATCCTAGGGCTGCGTTACGAGCCGGAGTTCCTGACGCGCGACGAGGAGTGCTCGCTGCTTGCCGTCATCCGCTCGCTGCCTTTGCAGGCTGCAAAGTACAAGGAATACCTGGCCCGCCGCCGCGTCGCCAGCTTTGGCGGGTCGTACGACTTTGATTCCAACGTGCTCCGGTCCGGTGAACCGCTGGACGAGAGACTGGTTCCACTGCGCAACCGCGTCGCCGATTGGCTTGGCATCGAGCACGAAAAGCTGGTGCACGCACTTGTAGCTGAATACGCGTCGGGAACGCCGCTTGGATGGCATCGCGATGTGCCTGATTTCGAGGTCATCGCAGGCGTTTCGCTGGGCAGCGACGCACTGCTGCGATTTCGGCCGTTCCCTCCCGACATCGTTGCCAAACGCCATGCGGTCGAACTCGCGGTGGCCGCGCGGTCCGCCTACAGGATGGAGGGCGAGGCCAGGTGGGATTGGCAGCACTGCGTTCCGCCCGTGAGGGCTGCTAGGTGGTCGATAACCTTTCGTACCGCTCGCTCGGCGATGGTCTCCAGAAGGCGGTCAGGAGGATTCGTCATGGCGTGAGTGGCTCGTCGGCACACTGTCGACTTGGAGCGCGATGTGGCAGCATCTGGCAACTCAATCACTTGCCCCAAGCTTGGACCATCAGTCATCGCCATCATCAGCTTCAGCTGAATTGACCGCCGGAGAAATTTGGGCACGTCGAGATAGCCTGGAAGCGGAGGCTGCTTCGTTGCTCGGACACATGCTCTTCGAGTTCTCACGCATTGACGTGAACCTTGGTCTTTGCCTCGTGTGGGTCGACGATGGCGCCAAGTTGGAGAGCCTGACACCGACCGTCGCCGGGCTTACCTTCCACAACAAGCTTCAGATGCTCGTGGACCATGTCAAAGCCAAGCTCCCTTCCGGGTCAAAGCGGCGAGCTGCGTATGACCGCTGGATAGAGCGCATGAACAAGGTTCGCCTCCAGCGGAACCAGCTGGTCCACGGTCGCTGGATTCCCGAAGGGCACCTCAACAAGGTCGTCAACGTAGTGGGTTTGCCTACGGGTGCGCAGGAGGCCATCGAGTACTCCATTGAGGAACTCTCTGCGGTCAACGACGAACTACGAGACTTGGAGCGTGAGCTGCGAAGGCTCCGAACGCATTGGCCACTTTGAAACCCAAGCTGACTCGCTGCTATGGAACACGACTTCGACCCTGAAGACTTCGAACCCGAGGACCGTGAGCCGCCGTTGCGGGTCCTGCCGCCGCTGCTTTTGCTTAGCACCGAAACCGCTTGTTGGAAGTGTGGGCGGCCGATGAAAGCCGTCGCCCTTGCCGCACACGCCCTAGAGGAAGATGGCGAGCGGGTCGGCGACGTGGATGACACCAGCGACATGCTCATCTTGCGAGGTGTGAGCGGCATGCCGGACGAGGTACTGAAGGAACTTGTCCGGCGAAACCCGAGTTACGGCAAGCGTTACAGCGGAACGGCAGCGGACAGCTACTTCGCCAACAACTGCGATTGCGGCACATTTATCGGCGACTTCTATCTTCACGCTGAACCAGGAGGCGCCTTCTTTCCTACTAGCGAGACGGAAGCTGGAACCATCATCGTCGAGTACCTGCCCTCTCAGGAGCCGGTGGAAATTCACGGCACCTGGGGAGCTGGAGTCGGCGATTTCATCCTGGCCCATGCCAATGTGAAACGACAGCCTTGAAGTGAAGCAGGGCTTGCTCAGGTCGACCTCTCAATCTCGACTGTCGACTCGGTCTGGCGTTGACACATGCCGGCCGGCATTCGTGCCATACGTTTCCCCGAAAACGGGCAGGCCCTGCAGGGATTCTCCAGTCAAAACGGGGAGGTAGGTCATCAATTCTGAGGACCTCGAAGCGCTCGGTCCACGGGGCATGTGACTTTTTTCGCGGTTCGATTGCAGGCCCCGTCTGACCTGTTGGCTTCACCAAGCTCCTTCGCGAGACAGCGGGAGAAGCCGTGGTGAGGCAGATAAACTGACCTTTCTGCTAGAGCGAGTTGCGCTCCGCCGCTTCAAACCGCTCGGCGCTCCTCAAAACAAAGTGACGTCCGTATTTTTTTAGCGTTGAGATGACTCTCCCCAAGCACCATAAGAAACTCGAGGCAGGAACAAGCGGAAATCCGACCAGGACCACAGCGCCAGGCAAGCAAAAGAAGACTGCTAGTCCAAAGTCTACCGGCGGCCGTGGAGTGGCGTTCGAGCATCGCGTACAGGCCTCTCGATTGCTGGCGATGTGCCTGGGAATGCCGAGCCTTGGAATTCCGGACGGGCACACCATTGTCAAGCTCAGTTTTCAGGGACGTGTCCTGGGTCACAACACTGACGACCTAGTGATTGACTTCGCGTCGGCGCACGGAGAACTTGGCACGCTTCGAATGCAGCTGAAGCGCTCGCTCACCCCAACAGCATCCAATTCCGTGTTCAACGAAGCTGTCGGTCTTGCCTGGCTAGATTTCAAGGGCTCCGCGTTTCGACGCGGCAGGGATGTCCTTCTTATCGTGTACCAGCCGGCAAGCGCAAAGCCGATGGAGCCGGCGGTCGAAGTGACGCGCTTGGCTGTTGCGAGCAGCGTGGCGTCCGACTGGAAGGAGAAGGTCCACACTACTGGCTTCAGCAATCGGAAGAACCAGGACGCCTTTTCTGCCATGGCGGCCGCAGCGCGCGAGTACAACTCGGGCGTCGAGGTCGACCTTTCGGAACTGCATCAGTTCGCCGTCCACCTTCGATTTGCGCACCATGACTTGGACTCAGATGTCAGCGCTGAAGCCCTGAGTCAAAAGCAACTACTTGCTGTGGTGACCCATCAAGACACGGCCGGTCTGCACTGGTCCAAGCTTGTGGAGATTTGTGCGGAGTTGAACGGGGTCGGCGGTGATGTCACTCTTGATACCGCTGAGCGATTCCTGGGGCAGCCACTGAGCGACGCATTTCGAGCTTGGCGCGCGGTGCGACAGAGTGGGGCTGGCCTGTTCGGGCTTGTTCAGGGGCAACTGGCCGCCCAAAGCGCTGGCGGGTTCAATGCGCCTATCGGCGCAAGTGCATTCAGCAAAGAGAAATCACAGGTCGTCTCCGATTCCGCTCCCCCGTCGAGAAGCACATCGCTAAACAAATTGGTTTCTCGCCAATTGGACAGCATCAATGTACTTCTCAAGGAAATGCGGTACCGCGAAGCCAGTGAACAACTCTTAGTCCTGGGGCAGGACCAAAGTGACTTTGACAGCTATCAAAGGGCGCTTTGGCATCTGTTGCGTGGTATGTGTAGGTGGCACTGGAACGACGACTTGAAAGGTGCCGCAGAAGACTTCCTGCGCTCAGCCGAACTTGATGAAGACGAAGCGAAGTTCGCAGCCGCTCGTATTAGAGGACATTTGCTCAACGAGAACACCGCCCAAGCGATGGATGCGGGCTTGGCCGCAACCAAGCGATTCCCATCGGCCTACGAGGTATGGCTCGCTTATGCCAACGCACGAGTGGTGAGCGGCGAGATTCTTACGGAGGCAGACATTCCGGCCGAGCATCGGTCGCTGGCTGTGGCATGGCAGCTGGTTGCCAGCGCGCAGGAGCGGGCTGGCGACTTTGCTGCTGCCTTCGAGATGGCAAAAAGGGCCGTTGAACAGCCGGACTCATCGTTCTTTTGCCGCGAGGCTCTTCTTCGATACGCACTGCAAGACGCTTCGCAGAATCCAATCGGGGCTAGCTACCGAGCGTTGCCAACGGAGCAATTTGAGCGACTTCAAACAGCAATTGGCGCATTCTCGGACCGTTCGAAGAGCCTTTGGGTAGCCACGCAGAGTCCGCGTGCACTTTGCGCCGCCGTGACGCATCTTGGGTACGCGTTCATTCTCGTTGGCCGGCCTGACGCTGCGCTGGACCTGCTCTCGGAAGCGAAGAGCCGTGAGGTACACCTCGATGGGGCTGAGGTCCGCATTGAGATTGATGCCAACCGAGACTTGAATCAAGGCTCGGATGCCCTGTCGAAGTTTGACGAACGACTCGGAGAGGTCCCCGCCGACGCCTTGATTGCATACGCTCAGGCTGCGCTTGAAGGAAACGATGAGAAGAGAATTCGACTCGCGGCCAGCGAGGCAGAACGGAGAGATTCGGCCTCAGCTTCCAAAGACCTCGTTCGAACTTTGCGAAACCTGCGCTGGGAGTTTCTTCTCAGGTCAAGCCGCAGCACCGATGTCGCGAATGAGGTTGCGGCCGACAACATAGATGCGGCCAGCGATTCAATCTTGGACCTTATGTTCGCCATCCGTTCAAATCAAGGAGATGGCGGCGACAGGAAGCTAGTGTTGGATTGCCTCGACAAGGTGGCGGAACTGGTGAAGGGCGAATCTGATTCCGAGGCACTCCATGTCGGAGCTCAGGTACTGCTGCGCTCGCAGAGGTATCAGGAAGCTGCTGAAGCCTATCTGAGGATTCTCATCCCTCAGACGTTTACACAACTACACATCGACCTCCTTCATTGTTACCTGCGACTGGGCCAGTTCGCAAAGGGCAGAGACCTCCTCGCTTCGTTGCCGTCCAGTTGGATTGAATCGGACGACGCGCGCCATCTCGCACTTGATTTGGCGCAAATGGTGCGAGATTGGAAGGAAGTGGCAAGGCTGGCAACTGTAGAGCTCGAACGCTCGCCCACGCTTTGCCGCAGCTGGATACTCCGAATCACTGCAGCCGCACATGTTGATGGGACCGACATCGTAAACTTGGCCGAGGCGGTTCCTCTAGATTTGGAGGGAACAGCGCAGGAATTGGCACGTCTTGCCGCCATCGAGCTCCGGCACGGTCAGGTGGAAAAGGCCGTGTTGCGGCTATACCAGATGCGTCGAGGTCGGTTGCATGAAACAGAGGCAGCAGCACTTCACCTTACCTCGGTGTTGCTGACCGGTACGAAGCTCAAAGAACTGGAGCATGACCCCGAGTTCGTTTCCTCAGGGACCAGCGTCCTGATAGAAGGCGCCGACGGGGCGAGCCGCTATCTAACAATCGACCCTTCTGTTCCACTGAATCTTCCGCCGACGGAAGAATTCGTCGGAGCGTCTTCAGCCGAAGCTGCACCCCTCTTGGGTAGGCGCGTTGGCGAAGAAGTCGTCATCAAAGGCCCGTTTGGAGACGTCAAGACACTTCGTGTGTTGAGGATTGTCTCAGCTCATCGTCGTCTGATTGACCTTTCGCATACCTCGCTTCAGACGACGTTGACTCCCAACAGATTCATGACGTCGATGCAAATGCCAACGGCGCCCGACGGAGAGCCCGAGCTAGATAGCATTAGGCAACAGGTTGAGCAGCGCGTTCTGTATGCAACAGAAACGCTGGACCTCTACCGGCAGCATCCTGCTCCGCTGGGAATCATTGGGGGTCGCCTTGGTGTTGACGTCGTCGACTTGGTGCGCGGGTGGCCGTCAGCTGGTCCAAAGCTAGAGATGTCGAATGACTGGTCGCAGAGCCATGAAGCGGCGCTCAATCTTCTAAAGACCGAGGAACGTTGGGTGCTAGACCTTTCAATGTTGACCGAACTTGCCGCGTTGGGGCAGCTGGAAGTCCTCACGCGTCTGCCCGGAGTTTTTGTTGCCACCGCCACGCGCGACGCCGTACTCCGGAAGCTCGAGGAGACCGCAGTTTTCCGAACGTCCGGAACGATGTTCACCCAAGGCGGTCAACTCGGATTTCGGGAGAACACGAAAGAGGATTGGGAGCGCGAGCGCGCGTTCCTCAATTCAATGGCGCAAGCCGTCGACAAGTATTGCACCGTCGAACCGGCGTACGGACCACCGGAAGTCGAGCGAAGCCTTCACAGGATGCGGCGAGTACTTTCGGCGGAAGAGTACGCAACGCTGCTTCTAAGCCTTCAGCTCAATGCAAGCGTCTTGACGTTGGACGGTAGGTTTCGTCGCATCTGCATGCTCTTTGGGCGGCAGGGAGCATGGCCGCAGCCGTTACTCATACTTATGCAGGCAACGGGCCATCTTGACGTTGTGGCGTACTCGTCAGCAGTGCTCAAGTTGATGCTGAGTCGTCGGACCTTTGTTTCGTTGCGTTCGACCGACCTGGTTTGTCTGATGGCAAAGGACGACGAGTTCGTCCGGTTTGGATTGACTGCGCTCTCAGATTATCTGGCGGATGGAGTGCTGAATTTCGCTTCAGGCGAGCGCGTACTCTTCTTGTTCTTGACCCTGATGCATCGAAGCGGCGCAACCCCGCTCCCGCTGACGCTGCAACTGCTCGAGCACCTAGCTGAAGGGCTGTTCCGACACCCATCCGTCCCGCCAGCGTGGAGTGGCTCATGTGCGTATCAGGCGTGGATTGCGCTTGAACTTCATGGGGCCGAACGGCAGGAGGCTGTTGAATCCGTCATTCGCGCGGCGCAACGCGCAAGTCGGCCAGTTCAGCCGGTGGCGATTAACCTCGGGACGCTTGACCGTACGCCCTTGGCGCCGTTCGCAGAACATGGGACCGCCAGGCAAGCAGAACCCGTCGGTCAAGAGGGGTTAGGGCGTTCTGCACCCGCAGTCGGCGAGAACGAGTTGAGTCCTGACTCCACCGAGGAGACCCTGTCCGAATTGGGCACGCCCGAAATCTAGGGGATTGCAAGTGGCTGGATAGGGGGATGCCGACCGTGCTTCTACCCATGTTGCGCTTGTATCGACCCAATGACACTGTCCTCGAAGGTCAGTGGCAGTTGCCGCAGGTTGCCCCAGCATCGATTGCAGATGGGGAAAACAATGCTGTAGCGCCGGTCCTGGGTGCGAGCTACTTGCCGGCAGTCGGCCAAGAGCCGACCTTTAGGTTCGAAATTCGGGCCGCGAAGCGGACATTGAAGCTGAGCCAACTGTCTCAAGGTCGAGCGTCATCCCTCGTTACCCGAATACTGGATAGCCAATATCCTTTGCAGGCATTATTCAGATAACCCCCCGCTGACTAGCATTCCCTCCAACGCAACGTGCACTCCAAGTGCACAGAAACGAAGGAGACACGGAATGAGCAAGCCCAAGGTCATCGTCACCGTCGCGCCTACCGGCGGCATGGCGAGCAAGAAGCAGAACCCCCATCTGCCGACCCAGCCTGAGGAAATCGCGGCTGACGTCTACGACTGCTACAACGAAGGTGCTTCCGTGGTCGCCCTGCATGCCCGCCGGGCCAGCGACGACGAAGCCACGTGCGACCCCAAGGTCTACGGTCGGATGAACGAGCTGATTCGCGCGAAGTGCGACATCGTTCTGAACAACTCCACCGGCGGCGGCATCAACGGCGACATGATTCACCAGCTCAACAACGGGCTGTGGGAAATCAACTTCGACGAGCGCGTCAAGGGTATGGAGGCGCCCGGCGCCGAGATGTGCACGCTTGACGCACAGACCATCTGCGCGAGCTTTGGTGGCAAGGAAATCTTGGTGCCGACGACGCCCAAGCGTACTCGCCAGCTCGCTGAAATGATGAAGGCTCGTGGCATCAAGCCCGAGTGGGAAGTCTTCGGTCTTGAGGACATCATCCAGGACGTCGGCCGCGCAATTGCGGAAGGGCTGGACGAGCCGCCGTACTTCATCAACATCGTGTTGGGCGTGACTGCCTTCCAGGGTGCGCTCCCGTACACCCCGCGCATCCTGCAGATGATGGTCGACCACCTGCCCAAACACTCGGTCTTCAACGTGAGCGCCATCGGCCAGGCGCAGCTCCCGGCGACCACGCAGTCGCTGTTGCTCGGCGGCCATGTGCGTGTTGGCCTCGAAGACAACCTGTACTACGCCCAAGGTGAGCATGCGACCAACGTCGCCCTCATCAAGCGCATGGTCCGCATCGTTCGCGAACTTGGCTTTGAGCCTGCGACGCCGGCGGAAGCCCGCGAAATTATGGGCCTCCGTCCGCTGCGCTGAGCGCGGCTCCTTCCCTCAACAACAACTGTCTGAGTACCGGCGCGTCGCGCCGGCTTGGTGTCCCCATGCCCAAAGAATCCTATCTTCGCCCGGAAGAAATCAGGACCGTCGCCGTCATTGGGACCGGTTCGGTCGGCGCGAGCTGGGCTGCGCTCTTCCTGGCCCATGACATGGCTGTGGTCGCGCATGACCCGGGCCCAAACGCTGAATCCGTCACCCGGTCATTCATCACGAATGCGTGGCCAGCACTCGTCGAGCTAGGAGTCGCCAAGATGGCAATGCCTCCGCTCGAGAAGTTGACCTTCGTCGATACCCCCGCGGCTGCAACTCGCGCCGCGGACCTGGTCCAGGAAAACATTCCGGAGAAGCCGGAGCTCAAGGCGCGGGTGCTCACCGAAATCGACGCCGCCGCGACGCCGGACAAAATCATTCTCTCCAGCACCGGTGGCATCCCTCCCTCGCAGCTGCAAGAAGCCTGTGAGCATCCAGAGCGCCTGGTAGTCGTCCATCCATTCAATCCGTCGCACCTGATTCCGCTGGTGGAAGTCGTGGGCGGAAGCCAGACGGCGCCAGAGGTCGTCGACTGGGCCATCGAGTTCGCAAGGTTCGTGGG
>JAFECZ010000959.1 GCA_018241905.1 Pseudomonadota bacterium | reverse complement strand
GGTGCCGCTCACCGACGCCGAAACCGGCGAACAGCTCTGGGTGGACACGCACGACCGGGGATTTCGCAAGCGCTTCACCCGCCTGGCCCATGAGCGCGAGGAGGCGCTGCGCGAAGCCCTGGCCCGTGCCGGCGTCGACACGCTGGAGCTGTCGACCGAGGACAACCTGGTGGAGGCGATCGTGCGCTTCGTCGACCTGCGCAAGCGCCGCATCCGCGCCATCGGGCCGCAAGTGAAGGTGGTGGGATCATGAACTTCCTCTGGCCCCAGTTCCTGTGGCTGGCAGCGGCGCTGCCGGTGCTGGTGCTCCTTTACCTGTGGCTGCTGCGGCGCAAGAAGAAGATCGCGATCCGCTATGCCAGCCTGTCCATCGTGCGCGAGGCCATGGGCATGGGCCAGAGCGTGCGGCGCCACATTCCGCCCCTGCTGTTCCTGCTGGCCATGGCGGCGCTGGTGGTGGCGGCGGCGCGCCCGCTGGCGGTGGTGATGCTGCCGTCCAACCAGCAGACCATCATCCTGGCGATGGACGTGTCGGGCAGCATGCGCGCGGCCGACGTGCTGCCCACCCGCCTGGCCGCCGCGCAGGACGCGGCCAAGAAGTTCATCAAGGAGCTGCCGCGCACGGTGAAGGTCGGCATCGTCGCCTTCGCGGGCACCGCCCAACTGGCCCAGTTGCCCACCACCAACCGCGAGGACCTGGTCACCGCCATCGACTCCTTCCAGCTGCAGCGCGGCACCGCCACCGGCAACGGGCTGGTGATGGCGCTGTCCACGCTGTTCCCCGACGCGGGCATCGGCATCGACGACTTTGCGCCCAAGTCCATGCAGCGCGGCACCCCCATCGAGCAGGCGGGCAAGGAACCCAAGAAGGAGTTCGTGCCGGTCACGCCGGGCTCCTACACCTCGGCGGCGATCATCATGCTCACCGACGGCCAGCGCACCACCGGCGTCGACCCGCTGGACGCCGCCAAGATGGCGGCCGACCGCGGTGTGCGCGTGTACACCGTGGGCGT
>JAFECZ010000958.1 GCA_018241905.1 Pseudomonadota bacterium | reverse complement strand
CAAGGCGCTGCAATGGCTCGGAGCCGATGGCGATGCGCAATGCCCGGCGGCGGCGGACGCCTTCATGCAGCTATCGCAGGATGTGCAGATCCTCATCTTCCTGGGTGCGCGCGCAGTGGTCGCGCGCCGCCAACTGGATCCGGTGTCGCACCTGGCAGCGGCCGCCAACCATTGGGAAGTGGGGCTCGCCGCGCTGCGCGAGCACTTCGGCGTTGCGCGGGGCTGAGTCCCCGCGCTTCAGGCGTGCACCGCTCAAGCCGGACGCTCGACGCGGCCGCTCTACAGGTTGGGCGCCAGCAGGCGCTCCAGCTCCGCTTCGCTCTGGTTGCGCCGCTGCGCCTGGTCCATCAGCTGGTCGTGCCCGATCTTGCCCACGTTGAAATAGGTGGAGTCGGGGTGGCCCAGGTAGAAGCCGCTCACGCTGGCGGCCGGCGTCATGGCCAGGCTGTCGGTGATGCCCATGCCGATCTCGTCGCACTGCAGCGCCTCGAACATGGCGCGCTTCACGCTGTGGTCGGGGCAGGCGGGGTAGCCGGGCGCGGGGCGGATGCCCTTGTACTTCTCGCCGATCATCTCCTCGTTGCTCAAGGCTTCATGCGGCGCGTAGCCCCACAGGTCCATGCGTACGCGCTGGTGCAGCGCCTCGGCAAAGGCTTCGGCCAGGCGGTCGGCCAGGGCCTTGAGCATGATGGCGGAGTAGTCGTCCAGGTCGTCGATGAAGAACTTCTCCTTCTTCTCCACGCCAATGCCCGCGGTGACCGCGAACATGCCCACGTAGTCCTTCAGGCCCGAATCGCGCGGCGCGACGAAGTCGGCCAGGCAGCGGCTCGGGCGCATCACACCGTCGATCATCTGCTTCTCGGCCTGCTGGCGCAGGCCCCACCAGGTGAGCAGCTTGTGCTCGCGGCTCTCGTCGGTGTAGAGCGCGATGTCGTCGTCGTTCTCGGTGTTGGCCGGCCAGAAGCCCACCACGCCGTTGGCCGTGAGCCAGCGGCCCTCGATCAGGCGCTTGAG
>JAFECZ010000957.1 GCA_018241905.1 Pseudomonadota bacterium | reverse complement strand
TTCCGCGGCTGCGCAACTGGGGCATGAGCGGCTTCGACCGCAGCGGCCTCGTCAAGAGCTGGATCGCGCGCCGCGCCATGGGGCTGCCGCGCGCAGCCGCCGCCGGGGCGCAGCCCACCGGCTCGCACTGAACCAAACACTTCCCGCCTGATCCGAACCGATATGAAATCCCTTCGCCTGATGGCCGCCGCCCTTGCCTGCGCCGCCGCTTTTTCCGCCACGGCCCACGCCGGGGAAGCCGAGATCCGCAAGAACCTCGCTGCCCGCTTCCCGCAGTTCGCCCAGATCGACGAGGTGCGCAAGACGCCCATCGGCGGCCTGTACGAAGTGCGCGTAGGCAACGACCTGTTCTACGTCGACGAACAGGGCGACTACCTGGTGCAGGGCGAGATGATCGACATCAAGGGCCGGCGCAACCTCACGCAGGAGCGCGTGGACAAGCTCAACGAAGTCGCCTTTGACAAGTTGCCCACGCAAGACGCCTTCAAGATCGTGCGCGGCAACGGCAAGCGCAAGCTGGCCGTGTTCGAAGACCCCAACTGCGGCTATTGCAAGCACTTCGAGAAAGACCTGCGCAACGTCGACAACGTGACGGTCTACCTGTTCCTCTACCCGGTGCTGGGCCCCGACTCGAAGGTGAAGTCGCGCAACATCTGGTGCAGCAAGGACAAGGCCAAGACCTGGTCCGACTGGATGGTGGGCGAGGTCAAGCCCGCCGACGCGCCCGCCAATTGCGACGCCGCCGCGCTGGACCGCAACGTCGCTTTAGGCCGGCAGCGACACCACCTGGTCGGCCGCGGGCGCGTCGATGTGCAGCGTGACGGCGAACAGGTGGGCGTGCCTGTCGGCGCACGCCACCCGCAAGCGGATGCGGGGCGAAGCGGTGCCGGCCATCACTTGGCGGCGGAGGCGAGTTGCTTCTCGACCTGCGCCGCGGGAATGGCGCCCGGGGTGCGGCTGCCGTCGGCAAAGATCAGCGTGGGCGTGCCGGTGATGTTGTACTTGCGGCCGAAAGCGACG
>JAFECZ010000956.1 GCA_018241905.1 Pseudomonadota bacterium | reverse complement strand
CCGGCGCAGATCCGCATCAATGGCCAGTGCCTGCCGATCAATGCGCAGCTGCTGCCGCCCGAGGCGCCGCTGTCGCTGCTGTCCGAAATCCTTCCGGCCAACCGCATCGACGAGCTCAAGCGCAACGGCGAGCTCAACACCGCCGTGGCGCTGGAAGGCGCGGGCAACTACCGCATCAGCGCCATGCGCCAGCGCGGTACCTATGCCGTGGTGGTGCGGCACATCCCGTCGACCATTCCGGCCTTCGACACGCTGAACCTGCCGCCCATCCTGAAGACCCTCATCATGGAAAAGCGCGGGCTGATCCTGATGGTGGGCGCCACCGGCGCGGGCAAGACCACCACGCTGGCCTCGATGATCGACTACCGCAACGAGAACGCCAGCGGCCACATCCTGACGGTGGAAGAACCCATCGAGTTCACCTACGCCAACAAGAAGTCGCTGGTGAACCAGCGCGACATCGGCAGCGACACCGAGTCGCTGCAACTGGCGCTGAAGAATGCGCTGCGCCAGGCGCCGGACGTCATCCAGATCGGCGAGATCCGCGACCGCGAGACCATGGACGCCGCCATCGCCTATGCGCAGTCGGGCCACCTGTGCGTGGCCACCCTGCATGCCAACAACAGCTACCGGGCGCTGAACCGCATCCTGAGCTTCTACCCGGTGGAAGTGCGCCCCACCCTGCTGGGCGACCTGGCCTCGGCCATGCGCGCCATCATCTCGCAGCGCCTGTTGCGCACGCCCACGGGCAACCGCATGCCGGCCATCGAGATCATGCTCAACACGCAGCTGGTGGCCGACCTCATCGAGAAGGGCGACTTCTCCGCCGTGAAGGAAGCCATGGAGCAGTCCATGGCCGAGGGCTCGCAGACCTTCGAGGAAGACATCGCCCGCCTGATCGTCGACGGCGTGGTGGACCGCGCCGAAGGCCTGGCCCACGCGGATTCGCCCACCAACCTGATGTGGCGCCTGCAGAACCGCAAGGCGCCCGCCGAAAAACACGAAGATCGAGCCCTGCTG
>JAFECZ010000955.1 GCA_018241905.1 Pseudomonadota bacterium | reverse complement strand
GGCGGGCGCGGCCCCCTCGGGGGGCAGCGACCCACACGAAGTGGGGGAGCGTGAGGACGAGTTGATTCCGGCGCCCGTCATCTATGTGTCGGGCCGCACCTTCCCGGTGGAGCAGCGTTACCGCCCCTTCGAGGAGTCGCGCGACTACGACCTGAACGACGCCATTGCCGACGGCGTCGACGAGCTCTGGCGCGACCCGCGCGATGGCGGCGACATCCTGGTCTTCCTGCCCGGCGAGCGCGAGATCCGCGAGGCTGCCGACCATCTGCGAAAGCACCTGTCGCACCAGCCGCTGCTGCGCAATGCCGAGGTGCTTCCCTTGTTCGCGCGCCTGTCGCAGGCCGAGCAGGACCGCATCTTCGACAGCCACACCGGCCGGCGCATCGTGCTGGCCACCAACGTGGCCGAGACCTCGCTCACCGTGCCGGGCATCCGCTACGTGATCGACGCGGGTACGGCGCGCGTCAAGCGCTACAGCTTCCGCAGCAAGGTGGAGCAACTGCTGGTGGAGCCCGTGAGCCAGGCGGCGGCCAACCAGCGCGCCGGACGCTGCGGCCGCGTGGCCAACGGCATCTGCATCCGCTTGTACGACGAGAAGGATTTCAACGGCCGCCCGCGCTTCACCGACCCGGAGATCCTGCGCAGCTCGCTGGCAGGCGTCATCCTGCGGATGAAGTCGCTGCACCTGGGCGACGTGGAGCGCTTTCCGTTTCTCGAAGCACCTTCGCGCCGCGCCATTGCCTACGGCTACCAGCTGCTGAACGAACTGGGCGCGGTGGACGACGCCAACGAGCTCACGCCCATGGGCGGCGAACTGGCCAAGCTGCCGCTGGACCCGCGTGTGGCCCGCATGATCGTGGAAGCGCGCTCGCGTGGCGCGCTGGAAGAAGTGCTGGTCATCGCCTCGGCCCTGTCGGTGCAGGACGTGCGCGACCGGCCGATGGACATGCAGCAGCAGGCCGACCAGGCCCACTCGAAGTTCGACGACGAGAAGAGCGAATTCAGCGGCTACCTGCGGCTGTG
>JAFECZ010000954.1 GCA_018241905.1 Pseudomonadota bacterium | reverse complement strand
GCCAGCGGCTGCGCCAGCGAGATCTTGTCGGTGAAGGTGCGGTAGGGATGCGGGTTGAGCTGCTCGTAGGCCGAGGTGGCCAGCGCCAGGTCCGCGTCGTTGATGAAGGCCTCGCGCCAGATCGGGAAGGGCAGCATCACCGCGTTGTCCTGCGCCGCGGCCACCGCGTCGAAGAGCTGCACATAGTGCGGCGGCACCATGTCGTTGAGGCACTGGCCGTCGAGCGGAACGAAGGCGTTCACGTACACCAGGCGCTTCAGGCGCGCAGCCACCTTTTGCGCGGCACCGGAGATGACCATGCCGCCGTAGCTGTGGCCCACCAGGCGCACGTCGCGCAAATCCTCGGCTTCGATGAACCGGGCCAGCGAATCGATGGCGTCCTGCAGGCCGGTGCGGCTGCGGTCGTCGCCTTCGCGGTTGCCGGCCAGCGTGGGGCAGTGCACCGCGTGGCCGGCCTTGCGCATGTGCTGGGCGGTGGCTTCCATCTCGGCGCCGGTGTGCCATGCGCCATGAACCAGGACATAGGTGTCGGTCATCGTCGTCTCCTTTGCTTTTGCGTGTGATGTACGCACTCTAGGTTTCGCGATGTCGCCTGGATGGCCGCCGCCTGCCTGCCCGATGGCCGCTGCCTGCCAACGGCGCGAGGTATCAGCGCATGCGGCGCAAGGCGCCAGGCGTCGCGCCGAGGTACCGCTTGCACAGGCGCACGAAATGCGAGGCATCGGCCAGGCCCACGCGCCGGCCGATCTCGGCAATGGCCAGCCGGTCGAAGCGCGGCTCGCCGAGCAGGCGCCGGGCCACTGCCATGCGGCAGTCCATCAGCAGGCCGGCAAAGCTCTGCTGGCCCTCGGCCAGGCAGCGGTGCAGGCTGCGTTCCGACAGGCCGAGCTGCCCCGCGACGGCGGCTGCGGTCAGCCCGGGCTCCGCGTGGCGCTCGCCGATGGCGCGCTGCACGCGTTCGCGCATGGCGGCGCGTGCGCCGGAGCCGCTCGGCGGCGCCTCGTCCACCGCAATGTCGCTGCC
>JAFECZ010000953.1 GCA_018241905.1 Pseudomonadota bacterium | reverse complement strand
TGGCCCCCAGCGGCAGCGAGGAGCTGCTGTTTGCCAACAAGCTCTATCGCCTGTGGTTCGGCTCGGACACCGTGGGCCACCTGGGCATGGTGGCGCAGGCGGGCGTGCCGCCGGCCGCCGCGCACGACGAGGAGATGGACGACGTCGACGCCTTCGCGGGCCTGCCGCTCGATTCCCTTACCGGCGCGCAGCCGGCCAACAACGAAATCTTCGTGGCCGAGCTGGGCAAGTGGCTGGAAGTGCGCTCGCGCTACCTCACCTGGGTGGACGGGCGCCTGGCGCAGATGGTGATCGCCACCGACATCACGCAGCGCCGCGACGCCGAGGAACAGAACGCCGCGCAGGCCGACCGCGCGCAGGCCGCCAGCCGCCTGATCACCATGGGCGAGATGGCGTCCAGCGTGGCGCACGAGCTGAACCAGCCGCTGACGGCCATCACCAACTACTGCAACGGCATGGTCTCGCGAATCAAGGGGCAGCAGATCGATTCGGACGCCCTGCTCTCTGCGCTCGAGAAGACATCCAAGCAAGCGCAGCGGGCCGGCCAGATCATCCAGCGCATCCGCACCTTCGTGAAGCGAAGCGAGCCCAACCGCACGCCGGCCGAGGCCACCACCATGGTCAGCGAAGCGGTGGAGCTGGCCGGCATCGAGCTGCGCCGGCGCAACGTGCGGCTGAACCACTACGTGGCTGCGCGCCTGCCGGTGCTGCAGGTCGACCCGATCCTGATCGAGCAGGTGCTGGTGAACCTGCTGCGCAACGCGGCCGAAGCCATCGACGTGGCCAAGCGCCCGCCGGCCCGGCGCAGCGTGGAGCTGCGCGTGCTGCCCCGCGTGATCGACGGCAACCCGGCCGTCGAGTTTTCCGTGCAGGACACAGGCATGGGCCTGGCGCCCGAAGTGATGGAACGCCTGTACGAAGCCTTCTTCTCCACCAAGCCCGAAGGCATGGGCATCGGCCTGAACCTGTGCCGCACCATCGTCGAGTCGCACAAGGGCAGGATGCAGGCGGAGAACATCTACAATG
>JAFECZ010000952.1 GCA_018241905.1 Pseudomonadota bacterium | reverse complement strand
TTGACGGCCCCCGTCCACGGGCTCCCTTTCGTCGCGGGCGATGAACTCAGGAAAGACGGTGGCAACGAGGCCGACCTGGTTCTTCGCGCCGACCCCACCGGAGTCCGAAGAGGGCTCTGAATCTAGGAATCCGGTGGGGGTTTTCAACAGCCAACTTCATTGGAGAAAGACATGCAACTCGCTTCCCGTTTCGCACCGCGTTCGCCGGTGCTGCGTTCGGAACATCCCTTGTCGGATGACCAGATCAGGACAGTGGCCCCGTCCATCTTCGCGCAGGCGCCGCACGACAGCCGCTCGCACCGCTACAGCTACATCCCCACCGCCACGGTCCTGCACAAGCTGCGCGGCGAGGGCTTCCAGCCCTTCATGGTGTGTCAGACCCGCGTGCGGCAGGAGGGGCGGCGCGACTTCACCAAGCACATGCTGCGGCTGCGCCACGCCAGCCAGATCAACGGCCGCGAGGCCAACGAAATCATCCTGCTGAACTCGCACGACGGCACCAGCAGCTACCAGATGCTGGCGGGGATGTTCCGCTTCGTCTGCATGAACGGCCTCGTGTGCGGGGACACCGTGGCGGACGTGCGCGTGCCCCACAAGGGCGACGTGGCGGACCATGTGATCGAGGGCGCCTACGAGGTGCTGCACGGCTTCGGACAGGCCCAGGCTTCGCGGGATTCAATGCGGGCCATCACGCTGGACGGCGGCGAGGCCGAGGTGTTCGCGCGTGCCGCGCTCGCCCTCAAGTACGACGACCCCGACAAGCCCGCGCCCATAACCGAAGCGCAGGTGCTGGCTCCCCGCCGCTTCGACGACAACCGCCCGGACCTGTGGAGCGTGTTCAACCGCACGCAGGAGAACCTGACCCAGGGAGGCCTGCCCGCCCGCGCGGCCAACGGCCGCCGCCAGCACACCCGGCCCGTGCAGGGCATCGACCAGAACGTGCGCCTGAACCGCGCGCTGTGGCTGCTTGCCGATGGCATGCAGCGCCTCAAGGCCTGAACCCGGCCCGAACCCACGCGGAGGGGCC
>JAFECZ010000951.1 GCA_018241905.1 Pseudomonadota bacterium | reverse complement strand
CCCGCCAGCACTGGATGAAGCCCGGCGAGAACCCGCCCGTGGGCCTGATCCTGTGTGCCGGCAAGGGCGGCAATGAGGCGCACTACGCGCTCGAAGGCCTGTCCAACAAGGTGCTGACGGCGGAATACCGCACGGCGCTGCCGGATGAAGCGCTGCTGGCCGAGGAACTGGACAGGACGCGGCGCGAGCTGGAGGCGCGGCGCATTGGGCGCGGCGGGGATGGGGAGGCTGGCGTATGAAGGCCTCTCTGAGAATCCAACTGGGTTCGGATGGTCAAACGCCATATCTACCGCTATCCGAGATCGCACCCTTGGTGCGGCGCGAGGTCTCGATAGCCCCTGACGCTGATTACACGGAATTGGGTGTCAGGAGCTTCCACAAGGGCACCTTTCATCGCCGCACCCTCAAAGGCGCCGAGTTCACTTGGCAAGGCTTGTATCGAATCAACCAAGGCGACTTGGTATTCAGCAACATCATGGCCTGGGAAGGCGCCGTCGCCATGGCTGGTGCCGCCGACGATGGTTGCATCGGCAATCACCGAATGCTGACCTGCGCTTGCAATTCGGAGCGAGTCAATCCGGCTTTCTTGGCGCACTATTTCAAGACCCCCGAAGGCATGGCTAAGTTGGTTGGCGCATCCACCGGAACCGTGGCGCGCAACCGCACCTTGACCGCCGCTGCGCTTGGCCGTTTGGAAGTGCCCGTTCCTCCCATCGAGTTGCAGAACCGGCTTGTTCAACATCTCGACGCGCTGGCCGAGAAAACCCGGCAGGTCGAAGCGCATCTGGATGCCGTGGAGCGCAACGCCGAGCACCTGCTGGCCCTGCGCTTTCGCGATGCCATTGCCCATGCGCCGCTGCGGGCGATGGCAGAAGTAGCGCCGTTGGCGCGTCGTGAAGTCACCATCGACCCCGAGAAGAGCTACACCGAGCTGGGCGTGCGCAGCTTCTATAAAGGCGCATTCCACCGGCGCACCGTGCCAGGTTCGGACTTCTCGTGGCAGGGCCTGTACCGCATCCAGGCCGGTG
>JAFECZ010000950.1 GCA_018241905.1 Pseudomonadota bacterium | reverse complement strand
CGTCGATCAGGTCGACCGGGTCGAGCACGTTGCCCTCGGACTTGCTCATCTTGTTGCCGTGCGAATCGCGCACCAGGCCGTGGATGTAGACCTCGCTGAAGGGCACCTTGCCGGTGAAGTGCTTGGTCATCATGATCATCCGGGCGACCCAGAAGAAGATGATGTCGTAGCCGGTGACCAGCACGCTGGAGGGCAGGTAGAGCTCCAGGTCCTCGGTCTTCTCGGGCCAGCCCAGGGTGGAGAAGGGCACCAGGGCCGACGAGTACCAGGTGTCGAGCACGTCCTCGTCGCGGCGAAGCGACTTGCCGGCGGCCTGGGCCTGCGCCTCGGCCTCGTCGTGCGCGACGTACACATTGCCCTGCTCGTCATACCAGGCCGGGATCTGGTGGCCCCACCACAGCTGGCGCGAAATGGTCCAGTCCTGGATGTTCTCCATCCAGTGGTTGTAGGTGTTGACCCAGTTCTCGGGCACGAACTTGACCTCGCCCGAGCGCACCGCCTCGATGGCCTTGTGCGCGATGGAGGTGCCGTCGTTGCCCGGCTTGGTCATGGCCACGAACCACTGGTCGGTGAGCATGGGCTCCACCACGGCCCCGGTGCGGGCGCAGCGCGGCACCATCAGCTTGTGCTTCTTGGTCTCGACCAGGAGGCCCAGCGCCTCCAGGTCGGCCAGCACCGACTTGCGGGCCACGAAGCGGTCTTGCCCGCGGTACTTCTCGGGTGCGTTGTCGTTGATCGCCGCGTCGAGCGTGAGCACACCGACGATGGGCAGCTTGTGGCGCAGGCCAACGGCATAGTCGTTGGGGTCGTGCGCTGGCGTGACCTTCACGACGCCGGTGCCGAATTCCTTGTCGACGTATTCGTCGGCGATGACCGGGATGAGGCGGTCCACCAGCGGCAGGCGCACCTGCTTGCCGATGAGCGCCTTGTAGCGCTCGTCTTCCGGGTGGACCATGACGGCCGTGTCGCCCAGCATGGTCTCTGGTCGGGTGGTGGCCACGGTGACCGAGCCGCTGCCGTCGGCCAGCGGA
>JAFECZ010000094.1 GCA_018241905.1 Pseudomonadota bacterium | reverse complement strand
CCCTGGTGGCCGCCGGCCGCACCATCGTCTACATGCTGCACCCCACCATCGGCCACCTGGGCATCTTCGTGGGCGGTGCGGTGGCCCGCAAGGAACACGACCAGCTGGTGAACACGCTCGACCAAATCGACGCACTGCCGCCGGGCCTGTATGAAATGCAGATCGAGCCGCTGGATCCGAACGCGGAATTCGCCGCGCTGGAAACCGGCAGCTACAGCGTGCGCTTCGACACGCGCACCTTCGACGACATCCGCGCGCTCGACCCCGACGGCCGCGGCGACGAGACCGTGTTCAGCACCATCGCGCAGCTGTCCGAAGTGAACATGACGGCCTACCGCACCTTCGTGCAGCCGTGGGTGCGTGCCATGGGCAGCCGGGCGCTGGGCGACTTCATGCGCTGGACACACCCGCTGCGCCAGCAGCACCTGCTGATGTCGGACATGAGCCCCATGTCGCCGTGGCTGCGCGAAGCGGCGCAGAAGGCGCGCGAGCACCGCGAGCCGGTGGCGCCGGACAACGTATGGCTCGCCTGGGAGCGGCTGGGTTCCGAATGGATCGTGCAGGCGCTCAACCAGATGGGCAGCGCGCGCGACGACGCGTCGGCCGGCTGGGTCGGCATGGCCTACGGCCCGCGCGGGCTGGGCGCGCTGCTGCCGCCGGCCGAGGCCGACGAGATGGCCGCGCTGCATCGCGCCGGCACCGACGAGGCCAAGGCGCGCAAGCTGGCCCTGGCCAACGTGGACAAGGGCGGCTTTGCCGAAGCGGTGTGCCGCATCGTGGTGGCGGGCATCACCCGGCGCGGCTCCATCGAGCGCCGCAACCTCCGCATCGGCCAGCTGCTGGGCAGCTCGCACCGCGAGATGGTGCGCCAGATGGTAGGCGTGCCCGACAGCGCCGCGCCGCTGGACTGGCCCAAGATCCTCGATGCGCAGTCGCTGGTCGTGACCTTCGCACCCAAGGAAGCCATGGCGGCCCTGCCCCGCATGCTGCCGACCCAGACCGAGCGCGAACACGCACTGGCGCTGGCGGCCGCCGTGCTGATGGCCGAGCCCACGCTGACCGACCCCGACACGCCGGCGGCGCATTTCATTCGCGAGCAACTGGGCGTGGACCCCGAACGCATTGCGGCGCTGTCGTTGTCGCTGGCACAGACGGTGGCCAGCGAGCGGGCCAGGAGCAGCAGCGCGCCGGTGCCGGGCGTGTCGGTGCCGGCGGTGGCCAGGAAGGCACGCGGCGCCGCAAAGCCGGCAAGCAAGGCGCCTTCGGCGCCTGCCGTGAAGCCTGCCGGCAAACCTGCAGCCAAACCTGCCGTCAAGGCCGGCGCAAAGGCGGCGCCCAGGAAAGCCCCCGCGAAGAAAGCCGCCGCATCCGCCAAGCCGGCCCAGCGCGAACTGCGCCTGGTCGTGAACCAGCCCGCGGCGAAGAAGACCACCACCCGAACCCGGAAGCGCTCCACATGACCGCCAACACGCAAGGGCCGCTGGCCGGCAAGAAGATCCTCGTGACGGGCGTTGCCAACGACCAGTCCATTGCCTGGGGCTGCGCCGCCGCCTTCAAGGCGCTGGGCGCCGAGCTGGCCATCACCTACCTCAACGACAAGGCCAAGACCCATGTCGAGCCGCTGGCCCAGTCGCTGGGCGCCACGCTGCTGCTGCCGCTGGACGTCACCCAGCCGGGCGCGCTGGAGGCGGTGTTCGACGCGGTGAACGAACGCTGGGGCGTGCTGCACGCGGCCGTCCACTCCATTGCCTACGCGCCCAAGGCCGACCTGCAGGGCCGCCTGGTCGACTGCTCCGCCGCCGGCTTCGGCATGGCCATGGATGTGTCCTGCCACAGCTTCATCCGCATGGCGCGCCTGGCCGAGCCGCTGATGAAGAAGGAAGGCGGCACGCTGCTGACCATGAGCTTCCACGGCGCTCACAAGGTGGTCGAAAACTACAACGTGATGGGCCCGGTGAAAGCCGCGCTGGAAGCCTCGGTGCGCTACCTCGCGCACGAGCTGGGGCCGGCCGGCATCCGCGTTCATGCGGTGTCGCCCGGGCCGATACGCACCCGCGCCGCATCCGGCCTGGCCGAGTTCGACGCGCTGCTGGACGACGCCACCGCACGCGCCCCGGCCCACCAGCTGGCCGGCATCGAGGACGTGGGCTACGCCACCGCCATGCTGTGCACCGACCATGCGCGGCTGCTCACCGGCTCGACGCTGTACGTCGATGGCGGCTACCACATCATGAATTGAGAGACAGGGAGCGCCGATGATCGAAGCCTCGCCCGAACGCGGCATGGTGGCGGTGGCGAACGCGGGTTCGTCCAGCCTCAAGTTCTCGCTCTATGAAGTCGCGGGCGACGACCTGCGCCTGGTGCTGCGCGGCCTGGCCGAGGGCCTGGACACCGCGCCGCATTTCGTGGCCAGGTCGCCGGACGGCAAGGTGCTGAAGGAGCACAGCTGGGGCGAAGGCCAGAAGCTCGGGCACGACGCGGCGCTGCATTTCACCATTGCCGCCATGCGCGAGCTGCTGCCCGGCGCCACGCTGCGCGGCGTGGGCCACCGGGTGGTGCACGGAGGGCCCGACTACTCGCAGCCCATGGTGGTCACGCCCGAGGTCATGCCCAAGCTGGAGGCGCTGTCGCCGCTGGCGCCGCTGCACCAGCCCAACAACCTGGCGCCCATCCGCCTCGCGTTCGAGGCGCTGCCGGGCATTGCGCAGGTGGCCTGCTTCGACACGGCCTTTCACCGCAGCACGCCCGAGCTGGCGCAGATGTATGCGCTGCCCTACCGGTACTTCGAGGAAGGCGTGCGGCGCTACGGCTTTCACGGGCTCTCGTACGAATACATCGCCTCGCGCCTGCCGCAGGTCGCGCCGGAACTGGCGCGCGGCAAGGTGGTGGCCATGCACCTGGGCAACGGCGCGAGCCTGTGCGCCATGGATGGTGGCCGCAGCATGGCCAGCACGATGGGTTTCAGCGCACTCGAAGGACTGCCCATGGGCACGCGCAGCGGCGCCATCGACCCCGGTGTGCTGCTCTACCTCTTGCAGCAGCGAGGCATGTCGCCCAAGGAAGTCGAGAACATGCTGTATCGCGACTCCGGCCTGCTCGGCGTCTCGGGCGTGTCCAGCGACATGCGGGCGCTCCTGGCCAGCGATGCGCCGCGTGCCGCACTGGCGATCGACCTGTACGTCTACCGCATCGTGCGCGAGGTGGGCTCGCTGGCCGCCGCCATGGGCGGGCTCGATGGCGTGGTGTTCACCGCCGGCATCGGCGAGCATTCGGCGCCGATTCGCGAGCGTGTCGTGCGCGGGCTGGAGTGGATGGGCGTGGAACTGGATGCCGCTGCCAACGCGCAAGGCGGACCGCGCATCAGCACGGCGGCATCCCGCTGTTCGGCATGGACGGTGCCCACCGATGAAGAGCTCATGATCGCGCGCCACACGGTGCGTGCACTCGGCGGTTGAGGGCCCTCCCTTGGTATCGCCCGGCCCAGGCTGGACGGTAGCGCTATCAGACCCCTAGAATGCGCGGCATGAGCCAGCCCAGCGCCGCCGCCCCCGCTCCCCGCCGCACCCGCCGCGGCAGCGGCGCCGTCACCCTGCACGACGTGGCCAAGCTCGCCGGCGTGGCGCCCATCACCGCATCGCGCGCCCTGAGTTCGCCCAAGCAGGTCTCGCCCGAGGTGCTCAAGCGCGTGACCGAGGCGGTGGCCAAGACCGGCTACGTGCGCAACGGCCTGGCCGGCAGCCTGGCATCCACGCGCAGCCGGCTGGTGGCGGCGGTGGTCCCCACCATCATCGGGCCGGTGTTCCAGAACAGCATCGAGGCCCTGACCACCGCGCTGGCCGAGGAGGGCTACCAGCTCATGCTGGGCCAGAGCGGCTACGTGAATTCGCGCGAAGACGCCCTGCTCGAGGCCATCATCGGCCGCCGGCCCGACGGCATCGTGCTCACCGGCATCATGCATTCGGCCGAGGGCCGCAAGCGGCTGATGGCCGCCGGCATCCCGGTGGTCGAAACCTGGGACCTCACCCCCACGCCGCTGGACATGCTGGTGGGCTTTTCCCACCCCGACGTCGGCACGGCGGTGGCCAACTACCTGCACCACAAGGGCCGGCGCCACCTGGCGGTGATTGCCGGCGACGACGAGCGCGCCGACCGCCGCCTGCATGCCTTCGAGCAGGCCGCGCGCGCCGCCAAGCTGCCGCCCGTGCGCTCGCGCCGCGTGCCGGCGCCCACCACCCTCAAGAGCGGACGCGACGCCCTGGGCGAACTGCTCGACGCCGGGCAACCGCTCGACGCGGTCTTCTGCAGCTCCGACCTGCTCGCGCTGGGCGTGCTGACCGAGGCCCGCGCGCGCGGCATCGACGTGCCCGCCCAACTGGCCGTGATGGGCTTTGGCGACCTCGAATTCGCCGCCGACCTCGAGCCGTCGCTGAGTACCGTGCGCATCGACGGCGAAGCCATTGGCCGGCAGGCCGCGCGCTTCATCATCGAGCGCGCCGAGGGCCGCACGCCCGCGGCGAACGTGGTCGACGTCGGCTTCCAGATCATCGAGCGCGCCAGCGCCTGAGTTCCGCACCAGGGTTTGCCCTTAGAGGCAGGTCTTGACGCAAGATACGGTAGCGCTACCATTCATACCCGTCGATGGTAGCGCTACCGCACAACATCAGATCCGCCACGACACGCCCCGCCGCCCGAATTCCATATCCATCCGGAGACATCCCATGCTGACGAAAAAGCTCATCTGCACCCTGGCGCTCGGCCTGGCCGCCGTGGCCAGCCACGCCCAGACCTGGCCCGCCAAGCCCGTGACCCTGCTCGTGCCCTTCCCGGCCGGCGGCTCCACCGACATGGTGGCCCGGGCGTTGAGCACCAAGCTGGGCAGCACCCTGGGCCAGACCTTCGTGGTCGACAACAAGGCCGGCGCCACCGGCACCATCGGCGCCACCATGGTCAAGCGCGCGCCGGCCGACGGCAGCATGTTCCTGGTCACCTCGCTGGGCCCGCTGGTCATTGCGCCGCATCTCATCAAGGGACTGCAGTACGACGCGCTGAAGGACTTCGACACCATCACCGTGGCCGTGCAGGCGCCCAACGTGCTGGTGGTGCCGGCCAGTTCGCCCTACAACAGCCTGGCCGACGTGATCGCCGCCGAGAAGAAGAACCCCGGCAAGATGACCTTCGCCTCGTCGGGCAACGGCTCCAGCGACCACCTGACGGCGGAGCTGTTCTGGCAGCAAAGCGGCACCAGCGGCCTGCACGTGCCCTACAAGGGCGGTGCGCCGGCCATCTCCGACCTGCTGGGTGCGCAGGTGGACGCGTCCTTCCAGAATGTGAACGCGGTGTTCCCGCACATCAAGGCCGGCAAGCTCAAGGCCCTGGCCGTCACCGGCGACAAGCGCTCGGCCGCGCTGCCCGACGTGCCCACCATGGCCGAGGCCGGCGTGAAGGGCGTGGACGTGTATTCGTGGCAAGCCGTGGTGGCACCCAAGGGCCTGCCCAAGGACGTGCGCGCCAAGGCGCACGACACCATGGCCGCAGCGCTCAACGACCCGGCCGTGAAGCAGCAGTTCACCGCCATCGGCCTGGAAGTCGTGGCCAACACGCCCGAACAGTTCGCGGCCTTCCAGCAGCAGGAATACGCACGCTGGAAAAAGGTCATCGAGACCGGCAAGATTTCAATCGATTGAGCACCCTCCCCGCTGTCACGCACCACATCGAGCCAGAGAAAGTAGCGACATGAGCTCCACGCCCACCATCACCTCCCTGCGCGCCATTCCGGTGGCCGGCCGCGACAGCATGCTGCTGAACCTCAGCGGCGCGCACGGCCCATTCTTCACCCGCAACCTGCTGGTGCTGACCGATTCCTCGGGCCGCACCGGCGTGGGCGAGGTGCCCGGCGGCGAGAAGATCCGGCAGACGCTGGAAGACGCCGCCCCGCTGGTGGTGGGCCAGCCCATCGGCGCGCACCAGCGCGTGCTGCAACAGGTGCACAAGGCCTTTGCGGATCGCGACAGCGGCGGGCGCGGCTTGCAGACTTTCGACCTGCGCACCGCCATCCACGCGGTGACCGCCATCGAATCGGCCCTGCTCGACCTGCTGGGCCAGCACCTGGAAGTGCCCGTGGCCGCACTGCTGGGCGAAGGCCAGCAGCGCGAGTCGGTGGAAATGCTGGGCTACCTGTTCTACGTGGGCGACCGCGGCAAGAGCGAACTGCCCTACGCGAGCGACCCCGACGCAGACAACGACTGGTTCCGCCTGCGCCACGAAGAGGCGCTGACGCCGCAGGCCATCGTTCGCCTGGCCGAGGCCACGCGCGAGAAATACGGCTTCAACGACTTCAAGCTCAAGGGCGGCGTGCTGCCCGGCGACGAGGAAGTGGATGCCGTCATCGCCCTGCACGAGCGCTTTCCGCAGGCCCGCGTCACGCTCGACCCCAACGGCGGCTGGCTGCTGAAAGACGCCATTCGCCTGGGACAGCGCATGCGCGGCGTGGTGGCTTATGCCGAAGACCCCTGCGGCGCCGAAGAAGGCTTCTCGGGCCGCGAGGTGATGGCCGAGTTCCGCCGCGCCACGGGCCTGCCCACCGCCACCAACATGATCGCCACCGATTGGCGCCAGATGGCGCATGCGCTGTCGCTGCAGTCGGTGGACATTCCCCTGGCCGACCCGCATTTCTGGACCATGGCCGGCTCGGTGCGCGTGGCCCAGACCTGCCGCGACTGGGGCCTGACCTGGGGCTCGCACTCCAACAACCACTTCGACGTGTCGCTGGCCATGTTCACCCACGTGGGCGCCGCGGCGCCGGGCAAGGTCACGGCCATCGACACCCACTGGATCTGGCAGGACGGCCAGCGCCTGACCAAGGAGCCGCTGCAGATCGTGGGCGGCCATGTGCAGGTGCCCAGGAAGCCGGGCCTGGGCGTCGAGCTGGACATGGCCGAGGTCGAGAAGGCGCACCGCCTGTACAAGCAGCACGGCCTGGGCGCGCGCGACGACGCCATCGCCATGCAGGCGCTGGTGCCGGGCTGGAAGTTCGACCCCAAGCGCCCCGCCTTCGTCCGATAAGCTTTTCAATTCAACACAACATACGGAGACACACGAATGAGACCCAACCGCCTGCGTGAGATCTGGGCCGCCGGGGGCGCCGCCGTCAACGGCTGGCTGGCCATTCCCAACGGCTTTTCCGCCGAGACCATGGCCCACCAGGGCTGGGACACGCTCACCATCGACATGCAGCACGGCGTGATCGACTACCAGGCCATGGTGGGCATGCTGCAGGCCGTCTCCACCACGCCCACGGTGCCGATCGTGCGCGTGCCCTGGCTGGAGCCGGCCGCGCTGATGAAGGCGCTGGACGCCGGCGCCTACGGCGTGATCTGCCCCATGATCAACACGCGCGAAGACGCCCAGAAGCTGGTGGAGTGGACCCACTACGCGCCGCAGGGCTCGCGCAGCTTCGGCCCCATCCGCGCCCTGCTCTACGGCGGCGCCGACTACCCCAAGCATGCCAATGAGACCATCGTCACCTTCGCGATGATCGAAACCGCCAAGGCGCTGGACAACCTGGACGCCATCATGTCGGTCGAAGGGCTGGACGCGGTCTACATCGGTCCGTCCGACCTGTCGCTGGCGCTGGGCTGCCGCCCGGTGTTCGACGACGTGGACCCGCCGGTGCAGCAGGCCATGGACCACATCCTCGAGCGCGCGAAGGCGCATGGCCTGGTGGCCGGCGTGCACAACGGCGATCCGGCGGTGGCAATGTCGCGCATTGCCAAGGGATTCCAGTTCGTCACCGTAGGATCGGACGCTCGCCTGATGGCAGCCGGTGCGCAGGCCGCGCTGGCACGCATGCGCGGCGGTGCCGCGGCGCCCGCGCCGGCACCGGCTTCCAACAGCAGCGCGAGCTACTGACAGCAACCTCAAGGAGAAATCAATGAACATCGGCTTCATCGGCCTGGGCATCATGGGCACGCCCATGGCCCTGCACCTGGCCACCGCCGGCCACCAGCTTTTCGTGAAAGTGCGCAGCAAGGTGCCGGCGGACATCGCCGCATCGGGCGCCAAGGTCTGCGCCACCGGCGAAGAGGTGGCACGCAACGCCGAAATCGTCTTCATCATGGTGCCCGACACGCCCGACGTGGAGGCGGTACTGTTCGGCGAAGGCGGCGTGGCCGCGGGCCTGGCCAAGGGCAAGACCGTGGTCGACATGAGCTCCATCTCGCCCATGGCCACCAAGGCCTTTGCCAAGCGCGTGAACGAGACGGGCGCCGACTACATGGACGCTCCCGTCTCCGGTGGCGAGGTGGGCGCCAAGGCGGCCAGCCTGACCATCATGTGCGGCGCCGAGCCGGCGGTGTTCGAGAAGGTGCGGCCGCTGCTCGAGAAGATGGGCAAGAACATCACGCTGGTGGGCGGCGTGGGCGACGGCCAGACCACCAAGGTGGCCAACCAGATCATCGTGGCGCTCAACATCGCCGCCGTGGGCGAGGCGCTGGTGTTCGCCAGCAAGGCCGGCGCCGACCCGGCCAAGGTTCGCCAGGCCCTGATGGGCGGCTTTGCCTCCAGCCGCATCCTCGAAGTGCATGGCGAGCGCATGATCAAGCGCACCTTCGCCCCGGGCTTTCGCATCAACCTGCACCAGAAGGACCTGAACCTGGCGCTGCAGGGCGCCAAGGAACTGGGCGTGTCGCTGCCGCAAACCGCCAATGCGGCGCAGCTGATGCAGGCCTGCGCGGCCAACGGCATGGGCGAGCTGGACCACTCCGCCCTGGTGCGCGCCCTGGAGCTGATGGCCAACCACCCGGTGGCCAAGGAAGGCTAGTCGATCAGACGCGGCCGCCGCCCGGCCGCTTCGACAGGCGGGACCTAGCGCGCTCGACCGCGCGCCTGGTCCTGCCGCACCCGCAGCCGGGTGATGCGCCCGATCAGGTCCAGCGGCAACGGCCGGTCCATGGCAAAGCGCAGGTTGCCCTTTTCCCCCGCATAGGGCGAGACCGCCTTTTCAAGCTCCGCGTCGCCACGCACCGGCGGATAGAAGCCGATGTGCGACTTGAACGCCGCAAAGTACACCAGGATGCCGTGCGCCTTGAAGGCCGGTATCCGGTAGCTGATGACCTCGCGCGCGTCGGGCGCGGCCTCGTGCACCGTCTGCCGCACTTGCTCGAGCAGCGCCTGCGTGCCGGGCGAGAAGCCGGCGATGTACTCGTCGATGGTGGCCGGTACCGCGATGGGCGAGCTGGCCTGGCGAGGCGATGGCCGGGCGCGACGCGTCGTGCTGCTTGCTGCTGTCCCCATGTGTGTAGCCTCCTGGCCAGCGTTGGCCCGGAAAGCGTAACAGGAAGAACAGCCGCGCGCCCCTATCGAAAGACAGGTGCGCGCTTATGCAGATTGGCCTGCACCGCCTCGACCTGGTTGGGGCTGCCGATCAGGGCCTTCTGCTCCACCGACTCGCGCAGCAGCAGCTCGGCGGCGTCCAGGCTGGCCGCAGCGTTGAGCAGGCGCTTGCCGGCCCGGATGGCGTCCGGGCTCCTGCCGGCCACGTCGGCAGCCAGCGCCAGCGCCTCGGCCAGCGGGTCCTGCGCCAGGCGGGTGGCCAGGCCGATCCGCACTGCCTCTTGCGCCTCGACGATGCGGCCGCTGTAGGTCAGCTCGCGAACCAGATCGGCGCGCACCAGCTCGCGCATCAGCACCATGCCGCCCATGTCGGGCACCAGGCCCCACTTGATCTCCATCACCGACATGCGGGTGCCCGGCGCCACCAGGCGCAGGTCGGCGCCCAGCGCCACCTGCAGCCCGCCGCCGAAGGCCACGCCGTGCACCGCCGCAATGACCGGCACCGGCACCTCGCGCCACACCATGGCCACGTGCTGGGCCGCATTGGAGATGCCGTGGGTGCGCACCACCAGGTCGGCGCCGGCCGCGCCCTGGCCCAGTACGCCGCTGCCGTCCTGCCCGGCACCGCCGCCGGCCATGCGCGAGAAGGACTGCATGTCCAGCCCGGCGCAAAAGGCCTTGCCCTGGCCCGAGACGACCACCGCACGCACGGCGGCATCCGCCTTGAGGCGCTCGCCGGCATCGACCAGGGCGTCGAACATGGCAGGGTCCAGCGCATTCATCTTGTCGGGGCGCGCCAGCGCCAGGTGCACCACGCCGTTGTCCAGGCGGGTCCATGCGATGCGCGCTTCGCTGCTCGGGCTACTCATTTGGGTTATCTCCTGGATGGCTTTTCGCGAGTATCTTCGGCAAGCTCGGCGCAAGCCGTCGCCTACACGACCACAAACACCGGAGGAGCCCGCCCCCATGCCGATTCGAATCGTCCGCCTCGGAACCCCGCGTGCCGCCGGCGAAGGCCTGCGCATCGGCACCGTGCGGCGCCCGCCCCGCGGCGTGCCCAAGGAGCAGTTCGCCGCGCAGGACTGGTACGACGTGTGGTACCCCAACCTCGCCCCGTCCGTAGAGACCATGAAGCAGGCGCAGGAAGCGAAGACGCCGGCCGAGTGGAATGCCTTCGTGCGCAAGTTCCGCGCCGAAATGAACGAGCACGATGCCAGCCGCAGCCTGGACCTGCTGGCCGCGCTGTCGCACACCACGGCCATGTCGATGGGCTGCTACTGCGAACAAGAAAGCCACTGCCACCGTTCCGTGCTGCGCGCCCTGCTGGCCGAGCGCGGCGCGGACATCGCATCCTGAACGAACCCGAAACTTCCGGCCCGACCGCGCCCATGACCACTGCCCCCCAAGACAACCCCGGCACGCTGGACGGCGTGCGCGTCCTGAGCCTGGCGCTCAACATGCCCGGCCCTGCCGCGCTGATGCGCTGCCGCCAGATGGGCGCACATTGCACCAAGCTGGAGGCCCCGCCTCCCGCCAGCTCGAAATCGAGCGATCCCATGGGCGCCTATGCCCCGCAGGCCTACGCGCAACTGCACGAGGGCGTGCAGATCGTTCGGGCCGACCTCAAGTCGGCCGAGGGCCAAGCCACGCTGCAGGCGCTGCTGGCACAGACCGACGTGCTGATCACTTCCTTCCGCCCCGCAGCCTCGGCCCGCCTGGGCGTGGACTGGGCCAGCCTGCAGCCGCGCTACCCGCGGCTGTCGCTGGTGGAGATCGTGGGCGCCCCGGGCGAGCGCGCCGGCGAGCCCGGCCACGACCTGACCTACCTGGCCGAAGCCGGCCTGGTTCCGGGCCTGGCGCTCCCGCCCACGCTGTATGCCGACATGGCCGGCTCGCTCATGGCCAGCGAGGCCGTGCTGCAGGCGCTGCTGCGCCGCGCCGCGAGCGGTCGCGGCACGCGCTTCGAGGTGGCGCTGTCGGTCGCCGCGCAGTACGTCGCGCTGCCGCACGGCTGGGGCCTGACGCAGCCCAACGGCACCGTGGGCGGCGCGCATGCGGGCTACCGCGTCTATGCCTGCGCCGACGGGCGCGTGGCGGTGGCGGCGCTGGAGCCGCATTTCGCGCAGCGCCTGTGCCAGGCCGTGGGCGTGCCCGGCGCCGATTCGCCGCAAGCGGCACTGGCCCTCATGTTCCGCTCTGCGACGCACCATGCGGTGGCCGAGTATTTCGGCGGGCGCACGCGCGCCGAGCTGGAGCACCTGGCCGCCGGGCAGGACATTCCCCTGCACACCCTGCCGCCGGAAGAAGGCGGCGGCGAATGAACATGCCGCGTGCCGCTTCGGCGCCCGGGCTGCTGTCGCCCGAGCACATCGACATGATCGACCGGGGCGTATCGGTGATCGTCTCGTCGCGCGATGCGGCCCTGCGCCCCAGCCTCATGCGGGCGGTGGGCAGCCGCATCAACGCCGACGGCACCGAGATCACCGTGTACCTGGCGCGCAGCCAGTCCAGGCAGCTGCTGCAGGACCTGGCCGCCTCGGGCCGCATTGCCGTGGTGTTCAGCTCGCCCAGCACGCACCGCTCGGTGCAGGTCAAGGGCACGGGCATCAACGGGCGCGCGGCCACGGCGCAAGACCTGCCTTTGCTGCAGCGCTACCTGCAGGCCATGGAGTTCGAGATCTGCAGCATCGGCTACCGGCTGGAGTTCGTGCGCGCGATGCTCGCCTTCGACCTGGAAGACCTGGTGGCCATCAGCTTCACGCCCTCCGAGGCCTTCGACCAGACGCCCGGGCCGAAGGCCGGCAGCCAGATCGTCAAGGAGGCGCAGGCATGAGCGCCGCCTCTGCGCAGGTCACGCTCCAGTCCATCCGCGCCTGCTTCGACGGCATCGTGCCGGCCATGATGGCCACCAGCACCGCCGACGGCACGCCCAACGTGGCCTACCTCTCGCAGGTGTATTACGTGGACGAGCGGCACGTGGCGCTGTCCTTCCAGTTCTTCAACAAGACGCGCCAGAACATCCTGGCCAACCCCTACGGCACGGTGCTGGTGATGCACCCGATGACCTGCGGCTTCTACCGGCTGCAGCTGCGCTACCTGCGCACTGAAACTTCGGGGCCGCTGTTCGAGGGCATGAAGGCGCAGCTGGCGGGCATTGCCTCGCATACCGGGCTGGCCGACGTGTTCAAGCTGCTGGGCTCGGACGTCTACCAGGTGCTGGCCATCGACGACGTGCCGGGGCACCGCGTGGCCGAGCCGCCGCCGCGGCTGGACATGCTGGCCGCGCTGCGCAGCCTGTCGGAACGGCTGTCGTACTGCACCTCCACAGACGAGCTGCTGCAGGCGTCGCTGGCCGTGCTGTCCGAGCGGCTCGACGTGCGTCACGCCATGGTGCTGATGCTCGACACCGCCAGCCAGCGCCTGTACACGGTGGCCAGCTGCGGCTATGCGCGCTCGGGCATCGGCTCGGAGATCGAGATGGGCCACGGCGTGATCGGCGTGTGCGCGCGCGAACGCACGCCGGTGCGCATCAGCCACATGACCAATGCGGCCAGCTACACCCATGCGGTTCGCACCAGCATGCAAGAGGTCGAGCCGCAGCTGGGGCTGGCAACCGACATCCCCTTTCCGGGGCTGTCCGAGCCGCACAGCCAGCTGGCGGCGCCCATCGTCTCGGCCGGCCAGCTGCTGGGGGTGTTGTTTGTCGAAAGCCCGCTGGAGATGCGCTTCGGCTTCCAGGACGAGGACGCGCTGGTGTCCATGGCCGGCCATCTCGGTGCGGCACTGGCCCTGCTGCAGGTGGATGCCGAACCCGAAACGGCCACCGATGCGGCGCAGGCGCCGGTGTCGTCCAAGACCGCCGCGCCTTCGGCTGGCACGGCCTTGCCGCCGTCCGCGCCGGTGCCGCCCACCCCCGCCGGCCCCCCACTGCTGGTGCGGCGCTACGGCGCCAACAACAGCATCTTCATCGACCAGAATTACCTCATCAAGGGCGTGGCAGGCGCGATTTTGTGGAAGCTTCTTTGCGAATACACGCAGCAGGGCCGCTGCGAATTCAGCAATCGCGAATTGCGCCTGGACCCCGGCATCCGGCTGCCCGACGTGGCCGACAACCTGGAGGCGCGCCTGGTGCTGCTGCACCGCCGCCTGCTCGAATCCCGGCCGGGCATCCACCTCGAGAAAACCGGCCGCGGGCGCTTCCGGCTGTGCGTGGAGCGCCCGCTGCAGCTGGCCGAGATCGCCGCCTGAACGCCTGTGATGCGTGCGCGCATCA
>JAFECZ010000949.1 GCA_018241905.1 Pseudomonadota bacterium | reverse complement strand
CCCAGGTTGCCGCTGGCCACGGTGCGGGCCACGTCCACCGCCTGCCCCAGGGGGCGGACGATGCTGCGCGAGATCAGGAGCGATGCCACCACGCCCGCCACCAGCGATACCGCTGCCAGCAGCATGAGCATCATGAAGCGGTCGGCCGTGGCTTCGCGACCCACGCGCACGGCCTCGTCGATGGTCTGGCGCTCGTGCGACAGCAGGTCCAGCACGCGCTTCTCGTAGGCCTTGGCGGCAGGCATGAACACATCGTTGAACTGGCGCTCGGCCAGTGCCGCGTCACCGGAGGTCTTGGTGTTCATCACCAGTTCCTTGGCGCTCTGGTACTTGGCACGCAGCTCGTTGATGTTCTTGAAGATCGCCCGTTCCTCGTCGGTGGCCAGCAGCGGCTCGACCTTGGCCATGGTTTCGGTGCCCTTGCGGGAGCTGGCCGCGATCACCTCTGCAAAGGTCTTGGACAGCGCCGAGTCGGTGCTGCGGGCAATCAGCTCGGTGCGGGCAATGGCCGAGTACGTCAGCACGTACCAGTCCGACACCAGGCGCTCCTTGGCCAGCGGGCCCAGCACCGTCAGCTGCGTGGTCTGGGCGCTGTTGCGCATGCTCACCAGCGTGAAGGCGGTAGATGCCAGCGAAAGGATCAGCACCAGCCCGAACCCGAGGGCCAGGCGCCTGCCGATCAGCATGTTGCGAAGAAATTGCATGTCGTCTGTCTCTTTAGAACTCGGTCCAGTCGCCGGCGCTGGCGCTGGCTGCCGCCGGTTGGGCCGGCGCTTTTTCGGCAACGGGCCGCGCCTGCGCCCCGGCCTCACCCTTGGTGCTTCGGGCCTTGCCCGCTGCGCGCCTGGCGGGCGTGCGGGCCGGGGTCGCAGCCACCTTGGGCTCGACGCGCGCAGGCACGGATTCGGCCTGCATGCTGCCCATGCGGAACACGCTCACCGCCTGCACCAGCCCACCGGCCTGCTCCTGCAGCGAAGCCGCTGCTGCCGCCGCCTCTTCCACCAGCGCCGCGTTCTGCTGCGTCACCTGGT
>JAFECZ010000948.1 GCA_018241905.1 Pseudomonadota bacterium | reverse complement strand
TCGCCAATGCGCACCGGCTCCAGGCCGGACAGCTTCATGGGGGGAACAGCGAGGGAAATGTCGGGGGACGCGTCGGTCATGGGCTCACCTGTGAAGGCACATACAGGCGAGCGTCGTTGCAAAGAAAAATAAGGTCCCAAGCCTGACGCTGCGCCGCCAGCGCTTCTGATTTTCAGCTTCGTGGCGGCGAGCGCTGCAACGCTCCTTGGGACCGAGGATTTTACGCGGCTTGCGATGCCCCTTGCGGCGCGTTCATGGCCGAGGCGGGCAGGCCGAACACGCGGTCGAACGCCCAGTTGAAGACGAAGGTGTAGACCAGGAAGAACACCACCAGGCCCAGGTCCATCATCAGTGCGGCCACGAGCGACACGTCGAGCCACCAGGCCACCAGCGGCACCAGGATCACGACCAGGCCGCCTTCGAAGCCGATGGCATGCGCCGCGCGGCGCACGACGCTGCGGCCCTTGACCGCCTGGCGCGACTCCCACATCTCGAACAAGCCGTTGAAGATCAGGTTCCAGCACACGGCGATGACCGAGGCGGCGACCGACAGCGGGGCCGCGTGGCTCACGGCCTGGCCCGACATGGCCGCGAAGCCGAAGCTGGCCACCACGATGGCAATGGCTTCGTACAGGCCGACGTAGACCACCTTGCGTTTGACGCCTTGCATTGCTTTCATTCCTTACCTGGATTGCTTTTGTTGAACAGGACTTTATGTGCTGTTTCCTGATATATAAAGTCACGTTCTTTCAGATAGATTGAAAGGTCGAGGCGTGCCATGAGCCTTTCCAGCGACAACCTGCAGGTGTTTCTTGCCGTGCTCGACCACGGCTCCTTTTCGGCGGCAGCGCGGGCCCTGCGCCGGGTACCTTCGGCGGTGAGCATGGCCATCGCCAACCTCGAGGCGGACCTGGACCTGCCCCTTTTCGACCGCAGCGGCCGCGAGCCCAAGCCCACCGAGGCCGCGCGCTCACTGGAGCCGCAGGCGCGGCTGGTGGATGCGCAGCTCAAGGCGCTGCAGGTGCAGGCGCT
>JAFECZ010000947.1 GCA_018241905.1 Pseudomonadota bacterium | reverse complement strand
TCTTGATCAGGCGCAGGAACACGTCCGACATGATCGAGATGTACCCGGCGATCTGCACCGCCGCCTTCTTGTCGGGAAATTCCACGAACACCGCGTAGCCCAGCGCGATGCCGACCACCATGGCAATCAAGATCCAGGCGGCTTGCGGAAGCTTTCTTTTCATTTCTGTCTGTCTCCCTGTGTTGAAACTCGGATGCGGCCCGCGGCCGCGAACTCATCGCCGAGGCGTCATCCCGCCCCTGGCTGCAGTGCGGCAGGCTGCGCCGCTGCAAAGCCGATGTGGCGCTGACCTTCCTGGAAGGCGCAAAGTGCCTGCACCCACGGCGCCTCGCCAGGCCAATGCAGGCTGGCCCGCCCGGCCTGGGGCGAATAGGCCGCGGTGTAGAGCGTGCCGTAGCCGCGATGCCAGGCCGGTTGATAGAGCGGCGCGCGCAGCAGCGCATCGATGACGGCTGGCGCGCCGGCGCCGGAATCGATCTGCTGCTGCAAGGCTTCCAGCCGCTGCCGGGAACGCGTGGCGCGCGCATGCTCCGGCCACTCGACCTCGTGCTGCACGTTGGCAACCGCCTTGCGCCGCGTGACTTCCACCGGCCGGTCGGGGTTGAGGAACACGGTGGCCCACTGCGAATGCCGGTCGAGCAGCGTGACGCTGTAGCTCATGTGAACCGGAATGCGCTCCAGGATGGCCACGGCCGACGCCGTGCTGCTGGCCGTTTCCAGCACATAGCGCAGCACCAGCGGAATGCCGAAGCCGTCGCCCGACACCGTGCGCCCGCCAAACGACAGCGAGGCCGCCAGGCCCGATTCGTTGATGCCGTCCAGCGCGCCCCACAGGCAGTCGCCCATGGCCATCACGCGCTGGCCGGCCCAGCGGGTGGACAGCCAGTTGCCTTCGAGCAGCGCGGGCGAGAAGTCGTAGTTGCGCAGCAGCATGGGCTCGCGCGCCAGCTCGGCATCGACCCACACCGCCTGCGAGCAGCCCACGATGTAGGGCGGCGGACACCACAGCGACAGGAAGCGCGCCTCCAGGTCGC
>JAFECZ010000946.1 GCA_018241905.1 Pseudomonadota bacterium | reverse complement strand
ACCGGGCTGGTCACCGTGCTGCTGATCCAGCCCGGGGCCGGCATGCACATCGACCCGAAGAACCTCGACGCTTCCGTGGCGAGCCGCTTCGCGGGCCAGGTGCACATCCACGGCTTCACCGACTTCGTCATGCACATCATTCCGAACGCGTTCGTCGGGGCGTTCGCGGAAGGGGAGGTGCTGCCGGTGCTGCTGCTGGCCGTGATCTGCGGCTTCGGCCTGACGAAGATCGGCGATGCGGCCAAGCCGGTGCTCGTCGGTATCGACGGTTTTTCCCACATGCTGTTCGCCGCCTTCGGCATCATCATGCGCCTGGCGCCCATCGGTGCGTTCGGCGCCATGGCCTTCACCGTCGGCCGCTACGGCATCAAGTCGATCGGGTCGCTGGGGCTGCTGATCGGCACCTTCTACGTGGCCTGCCTCTTCTTCGTCTTCGTGGTGCTGGGCGTGCTGTCGCGCCTGCACGGCTTCAGGCTTTGGCAACTGCTGCGCTACATCAAGGAAGAACTGCTGGTGGTGCTGGGCACTTCATCGAGCGAGCCGGTGCTGCCTCGCCTCTTGCTCAAGCTCGAGCGGCTCGGCTGCAAGAAGGGCGTGGTGGGGCTGGTGCTGCCGACCGGCTACTCGTTCAATCTGGACGGGACAGCCATCTATCTCACGCTGGCATCGATGTTCATCGCTCAGGCCTGCGACATCCATCTGTCCTGGATCCAGATCGCCTCCATGCTGGGCATCATGCTGCTCACTTCCAAAGGGGCGGCCGGCGTCACCGGCAGCGGCTTCGTCGCGCTGGTGGCCACGCTCACCGTGATGCCGGACCTGCCGGTGGCTGGCGTGGCGCTCATCGTGGGCATTGACCGCTTCATGTCCGAGGCGCGGGCCCTCACCAGCACGATCAGCAACGCAGTGGCCTGCGTGGTGGTCTCGATCTGGGAGAACGCCTGCGACCGCGAGGTGCTGTGCAGGGAACTCGGTGCCAACTACGCCAACACCGAGCACGAGCTCGAAGCCGGCACGGGCGACGTGCATCTGCCGCTC
>JAFECZ010000945.1 GCA_018241905.1 Pseudomonadota bacterium | reverse complement strand
GTGGATCCGGTGACCCACGCGCAGCAACTCGTGGCTGCCTGCGGCGCCATGATGCTGCTGGTGGCCATCGTGGGCCTGCGCCTGCTGGCGGTGCGCGTGGCCGAGATGCGTGCCAAGCGCCTGCCGATGCAGGCCGTGGCCAATTCGCTGCAGATCGCCGCGCGCCTGGAGCGCGTGCAGGCCTCCGACAACTTCAGGAACCTGTTCGAGGTGCCGGTGCTGTTCTACACGCTGGTCGCCGCGGCGCTGGCCACCGGCCGCACGCCCGGCTGGCTCGTGATGGGCGCCTGGTGCTTCGTGCTGCTGCGCTACGTGCACAGCGCGATCCAGTGCAGCTACAACAGGGTGCTGCACCGATTCGCAGCGTTCATGCTGAGCCTGTTGCTGCTGACGGGCTTGTGGGCGGCGTTCGTCGCAGGCATGCTCGGCGTCCAGGGCTGAACCGCCGCGCGTGCGAACGCGCCGCCGGCGCAATCGACGCGAGGGAGACCCACAGATGCAACGAAGAGACTGGCTGCTGTCGGCGCTATCCGCCGCCGCGCTCGCGGGCTGCGCGGGCATGCGCCGGGGCGCAAGCGCGTCCGCGCCCAAGGTCATCATCGACAGCGACTACAACACCATGAGCGACGACGGGCAGCTGGGTGCCATGGCGGTGCAGTTGCAGGCGCAGGGCCTTGTGCAGGTCATGGGCATCACCGTGGTCTCGGGCAACAAGTGGCTGCGCCAGGGCGTGGCCGAGGCGCTCATGTCGATGGAGCGGCTGGGCGTGGGCGATCGCATCGGCGTGTATGCCGGCGCCAACTACGCACTCCGTCACGACTGCCAGCGCGATGTTGGTGAGCGGCCCGATGGCCAGGATGGTGATCTCGTGCGGGTTGGCCTTGATGGTCTGGACGATGAAATCCACCGCACCCTGCGGCTGCAGCCGGGTGCGGGTGGCAAAGCCATCCGGCGGGCGCACCAGGTCGGCGTCGGACCTGGGCTCGGGTTTGCTCCACGCCCCCAGGTAGCCGTCGCCGCCCGCACCGGCCTTGAGCTCGGCCT
>JAFECZ010000944.1 GCA_018241905.1 Pseudomonadota bacterium | reverse complement strand
TGATCGAGGGCAGGCGCTCGCCCGCGCGCAGCACGCCATCCCGGATGGCGCGCTCCAGTTCGTGGAACAGTTTTTCGTAGAGCTTGAGCTTCAATCCACGGGCCCCTGCGGCCGGCGCGCGAATTCCACATCGGCCTTCGTCAGTTCGGCACCGACATTCTGATCGAGCAATCTTCGCAGGTGCATCAACCGCGCATCAACCGCGCATCGACCGCGCATCGACGAGCATCGAGGCGGTCCGCATGACGAGGCACAGTCTGCCTTCCAAAGCAAGGGCAAGGGGAGGGCAAGGCTTGGCCGGGCGCTCGGCCGTGTTCAGGCGTACCATTTGATGGACGTCCTTCAAGGAGCCGCAGAATGACCTCACCCAGGCTCGACGCACTCCTGCGCCAATGTGCGTGCAGCACGGCTCCGGAAGCCGCCTTCTGGAAGGGCGTCGTCACGAATCTCAATGAGCCGAGCCCGAACTGGGGCCTGGATCTGCACCCTGATCGCGAGCCGGATTCGGTGGACGTCTTCATCTACCTGGTGGACACGAGCAGCCTCTGGCTTGCCGGCGCGGCGATTGCGCCCACGCAGTTGACGGCGCTCCAAGAAGAGCACGATAGGCAAGGCGGCGGCGAAGGCGCCGCGGGCAGCGGCGACCTGGTGCTTGCCGCGGCGTGCATCGCTGCGGCAAGCGGGGCAGGCGATGCCGCTGCCTCACCTGAAATCCTGGCGGCTTTCGCGTGCGCGGTGCGCGCCATCGCCGCTTCGCAGGCCTACGCCGAGGCCCGCGAGCATGAATGCCCCCTGCTGGGGAACCACCACTGGATGCTGCTGCTGTACCGCCTCGCGAACGGCGAGGCCGTCGCGGCCATCGGTCACGACGACGAGCCCTACCACGGGATGCTCGAGCGCAGCGTCGCGCTCGAATGCGTGCAGCGCATGGTGGAAGAGGACCTGGGCTCGTCGGACGCCGCGATCAACCAGGCGGTGAAGCGGGCAGGGGGCGTCAGCCTGGCGCCGGAACTGCGTCGACTCAAGATCGCCTAGCCAATGCCTG
>JAFECZ010000943.1 GCA_018241905.1 Pseudomonadota bacterium | reverse complement strand
CGTGGTCTACATGCCGGTGGGCGTCAACTACGTCGCCCTCGTGCTCCTGATGATCACCATGGCCGTGGGCGGCAACTGGCGCGAGCGGGCACGGCGCGTGCGCAGCAGCCCGCTTTTCTGGCCCATCACGGCCTACCTGGCCTGGACCTTCATCGTGCTGGCCTTCCGGCCGCACTACCCGAAGGAAACCGGCACCGAGCTCTTTCACGCGCTGCGAATTGCGCTGACCATGCTGCTGGCCCTGGCCCTCTCGCGCGAGGAGTGCATCTGGGCGCTGCGGGCCTTCCTGCTGGCCTCGGTGATCAGCCTGGGGCTCATCCTCCTGCATCACCTGGGCGTGCTGCCCGATGCGCAGATCTGGCGTGCGGTGGTCAGCCTGCAGGGCAACAAGTCGATCAACGATGCGCTGCAATTTGCCACCATCGGCGCCATTGCCTCCGTGCTGGGCATGGCGCACCTGGGCGATTCACGGCGCTGGCATTGGGCCGGGCCGGCCTTTGCCGTGACGGCGCTGATGATGGCGGTCGTGAGCATCACCCTGCCCTCGCGCACTTCGCTGCTGGCCATGCTGGTGTGCATCTTCGCCGCGTGCATCCATCAATACCGCAGCCACCGGCTCGGGCTGGCGGCATCGCTGGGCGTGGCGCTGGTCATTGCGGGCATCGGCGTCTGGCAACTGCCGGCGTCGATCAAGGCCAAGTTCGAGATGGGCATCCAGGAGGTGGAGCAGGCCCAGGCCGGCCTGGAGTCCGAAGGCAGCTGGGTCACGCGCTACTACATGTACAAGGAAACCACCAACATGATGCTGGACGCGCCATTGGCCGGCCTGGGAATCGGTGCCTGGACACCGGAGTGGAAAAAGCGCGCGCCGCCGGTCATTCAATACAAGAACATGCCCCACAACGACTACCTGTGGATCGGCTCGCAGGCCGGCATTCCCGGCCTGCTGACGCTGCTGGCCATCGTGCTGGCCGGCGTATGGGCATCGTGGAAGCGCGCCGACATCACCGGACGGATCGGCTTCGTCGCCATGCTGACCCTGCTG
>JAFECZ010000942.1 GCA_018241905.1 Pseudomonadota bacterium | reverse complement strand
CGGCCTGGGCGGCCTCGAGTTCCTCCGGGCTCATGTCGTCCTGAGGGGTGAACTGTTCGGATTTGGGTGCTTCAGACATCGTCAATGCGTGGCCAAATGTCGGCCAAAGGGGAATATGAAAACAATTCCGCCGTAAATGGGGTCGATCCCGGGCAATTCAAGGCGCCGATATGCAACTTTTCCCTGGCGGCAAAAAGGCGGCTCGTGGCCGCCTTTTGTACTTAGGCGCCAGGAGCGCCGAATTCAACCTGTTCTCAGTGCGCGTCCAGCAGTTCGACGTCGAACTTCAGGGTGGCATTGGGCGGAATCACGCCGCCGGCGCCACGGGCGCCATAGCCCAGCTCGGGCGGAATGATCAGGGTGCGGTGGCCGCCGATCTTCATGCCGGCCACGCCTTCGTCCCAGCCCTTGATGACCTGGCCCGCGCCCAGCGAGAAGGCAAAGGGGTCGTTGCGGTCGCGGCTGGAGTCGAACTTGGCGCCTTGCACGCCGTCGTTGTAGAGCCAGCCCGTGTAGTGCACGTGCACGTGCTGGCCGGCCTTGGCTTCGTCGCCGCTGCCGACGGTGGTGTCTTCGTATTGCAGGCCGGAAGGGGTGGTGGGCATGGTGGCTCCTCTCGAATGTTGCCGGAAAAGTAAAGGGCGCAAGTTTAACGAGGGGGCGGGGCCATGGCGGGCGTGGTCTTGCGCACCTGGCCGACCTGCCATCGCGCGGCAAAGGCCTGCAGGTCGGACAGGCGCTTGAGCAGGTCCTGCCCGGTGAGCGTGAGGCAGTAGCCCTCGCTGCCGTGGCTGACGATGCCGGCCTCGCGCAGTTCCTTGATGCGGGTGTTGAGCGTGTTGGGGGTGATGCCGCCGACGCTGTCCTGCAGCAGCCGGAAAGTCTGGGCGTGCCCGTCGCGCAGGGCCCACAGCACGCGCATGGCGTAGCGCGCTTCCAGAAGCGCCAGCAACTGGCTGATGGCCGCGGTTTCCTTCGTGCTCATCGTCGGTGTGTCTCCCTGTTGAACCGGGCGGCGCCTTTGCCGTGGCCTTTGCCGTGGCCTT
>JAFECZ010000941.1 GCA_018241905.1 Pseudomonadota bacterium | reverse complement strand
TCACCGACAAGGACGGCGACCAGAACACGGGCTCGGACTTCCTGAACATCGGCCAAGCCCTTCACTTCGAGGACGATGGGCCGAGCATCGTGGTGGCCGACACGGCGCCGCCCGATGCGCTGACGGTGGACGAGACCGACCTGGCCACCAACGCCTCGGCCAACTTTGCCGACAATTTCAGCAGCACGCCGACCTATGGCGCAGACGGTGCAGGCACAGTCAGCAGCGCTTATGTGCTGAGCGTCAAGAGCCCGGGCGTCGATTCGGGCCTGGTGGACACGGTGAGCAATCAAAGCGTGGTGCTCACAGTCAATGCCGGTGTGGTGGAGGGGCGCACGGCCAGCAGCGGTGTACTCGTCTTCACCGTGAGCGTGGACGCTGCGGGCACCGTCACCCTGGACCAGCAGCGTGCCGTCGTGCACGCGGACGCCACCAATGCGGATGATTCAAGGACGCTGAGCGCGGCCGACCTGATCGTGCTGACCCGCACCGACACCATCACCGACAAGGACGGCGACCAGAATACCGGCTCGGACTTCCTGGACATCGGCCAGGCACTGAACTTCAAGGACGACGGCCCGAGCGTGCTGGTAGCCGACACGGCGCCGCCTGACGCGCTGACGGTAGACGAGACCGACCTCACCACCAACGCCTCGGCGAACTTTGCGGACAACTTCACCAGCACGCCCAGCTACGGCGCGGACGGCGCCGGCACGGTCAGCAGTGCCTACGCGTTGAGCGTGAAGAGCGCTGGCATCGCCTCCGGCCTGGTCGACACCCTGAGCAATCAAAACGTGGTGCTGACCCTCAACGCCGGCGTAGTCGAAGGCCGCACCGCTAGCAGCGATCTGCTGGTCTTCACCGTGAGTGTGAATGCCACAGGTACCGTCACCCTGGACCAGCAGCGTGCAGTCGTGCATCCGGACACCACCAATCCTGATGACTCGAAGACGCTGAGCGCGGCCGACCTGATTGTTCTGACCCGCACCGATACCATCACCGACAAGGACGGCGACCAGAACACGGGCTCGGACTTCCTGAACATCG
>JAFECZ010000940.1 GCA_018241905.1 Pseudomonadota bacterium | reverse complement strand
TGACGTCGACGTTGTCGAAGGCCTTCTTGGTCCACTCGATGAAGTGGAAGCGGTCCTCGTTGCGGCGGTCCTCAATGGCGCGGTTCTTCGCGAAGGCGTCGGGGTCATGGCCGCCGCACTCCACGGCCAGCGAGTGGTCCACGATCAGCTGCACCGGCACCACCGGGTTCACCGCGGCCGGGTCGCCCCCTTGCGCGGCAATCGCGTCGCGCAGGCCGGCCAGGTCCACCAGCGCGGTCTGGCCCAGGATGTCGTGGCACACCACGCGCACCGGAAACCACGGAAAGTCCAGGTCGCGCTTGCGCTCGATCAACTGTCCCAGGTACGCGTTCAACTGCGCGGGCTCGGCGCGGCGCACCAGGTTTTCGGCATGCACGCGCGCCGTGTAGGGCAGGGTGGCCCAGGCGCCGGGGCGCAGCGCGTCCACGGCGGCGCGGGCGTTGAAATAGTCGAGCGATGTGCTCGCAAGAGGCTGGCGATGGAGATGGTTCATTGCAATACGTGGGCGGCCGATGCCGCGCGGCCGCCCGGCGCGTGCCGGGCGCCGCCGCAGCTTCAGTCGGCCTTGATGTTGTTGTCTTTCACGACCTTGGCGTAGCGCGGGATCTCGGCCTGGATGAGTTGGCCGAACTGCTCGGGCGTACCGCCTGCGGGCGACACGCCCGTGGGCTCGAGCTTGGCCACCAGGTCGGGCGCCTTGAGGCCCGTGTTGAGCGCTGCGTTGATCTTGGCGACCAAGGCCGGCGGCACGCCCTTGGGCGCGATCAACCCGTGCCAGGCAACCACGTCGTAGTCCTTCAGGCCGCTCGATTCGGCCACCGAAGGGATGTCGGGGTAGGCGCTCTGTCGCTTGGCGGTGGTCACGGCCAGTGCGCGCAGCCGGCCCGACTTCACGTGCGGCATGAGCGCCTCGGTGCCGGCCACCAGCATGTCGACGTTGCCCGCCACCAGGTCGGTCACGGCCGGGCCCGTGCCCTTGTAAGGCACGTGCGTGGCCTTGACCTTGGCCATGCCGAACATGTACTCGGTGCTGATGTGCAGGTGGCTGCC
>JAFECZ010000093.1 GCA_018241905.1 Pseudomonadota bacterium | reverse complement strand
TGGCTTCGTGCTCGGCAATGGCGCTGCGCCAGGATTTCACCGTTTCGAAATAGCCGCCCAGGCGCGTGAAGATGGGGCCCTTGCGGGAATCCCAGAAGCCCAGCACCGTCTCGGTGAGCACCGCGTTGTCGCAGGCCTCGACAATGGCCAGGTGAAAGGCGCGGTCGCCGTCCAGGGGCATGACGCCGCCGTCGGCCATGCCGCGCATGGCGTCGATGGCCTGCGTCATGGCGTCGATGTGGCGGCCCTTGCGCTGCACGGCCGCAATGGCGGCGGTTTCGCCCTCCACGATGCGGCGCGCGCGAATCAGTTCGAGCGGCCCCCATTCGGCCTGGGCGGCCGGCACGGCCGGCGCCGCGCTCTGGCGGCGTTCGAGCACGTACACGCCCGAGCCGGTGCGCACCTCCACCCATCCTTCGACTTCGAGCGCAATGAGCGCTTCGCGAACCGAGGGGCGGCTCACGCCCAGCTGGCGCGCCAGGTCGCGCTCGGCCGGCAGGCGCGCGCCCACGCCGAATTCGCCCTTGGCGATCAACGCGCGGAGCTGGTCGGCAATCTGGCGGTACAGGCGCTGGGGTTCGACGATCTGGAGCGGCACGTTCGGATTGTTAGGGGTTGTCCTGAATTGGACAAGTGGTCAGACCAATTCAGAATACGCCGCGTCTCGCGACACACCCATCGGGCCTAACCCGCAGGGACGCAACAAGGAGAAGCCATCACATGAGACTCAAGGGCAAGACGGCGCTGGTCACGGCGGCCGGTCAGGGCATCGGCTATGCGAGCGCATTGGCGCTGGCGGCCGAAGGTGCGCAGGTCTGGGCAACCGACGTGAACGAATCGCTGCTGGAGCGCTACAAGGGCGTGGCCAACATCAGGGCCGAGCGGCTCGACGTACTCGACAAGGCCGCCATCGGCGCACTGGTGGCGCGCATGCCGGCGGTGGACGTGCTGTTCAACTGCGCCGGCGTGGTGCACAACGGTGCCATCGACCAGGCCACCGACGAGCAACTGGAGTTCGCCTTTCACCTGAATGTGCGCGCGCAGTTCTGGGCCATCCAGGCGGTGCTGCCGGGCATGCTGGCCAACGGGCGCGGCAGCATCATCAACATGGCCAGCGTGTGCTCCAGCATCAAGGGGCTGCCCAGCCGCTGCGTGTACGGCACCACCAAGGCGGCGGTGCTCGGGCTGACCAAGAGCGTGGCGGCCGACTACGTCACGCGCGGCGTGCGCTGCAATGCGGTGTGCCCCGGTACGGTGGATACGCCTTCGCTGGCCGACCGCATCAACGCCAATGCCGATCCGGCGGAGGCGCGCAAGGCCTTCATCGCCCGCCAACCCATGGGGCGGCTGGCGCAGCCCGAGGAAATCGCGCCGCTGATCGTCTTCCTGGCCAGCGACGAGGCGCAATTCGTTACCGGCCAGGCCTACGCGGCCGACGGCGGTATCACCATATGAACCAGCTCGACTTCAACGGCCGCCATGCGGTTGTCACCGGCGGTGCCACCGGCCTGGGCCTGGGCGTTGCCCGGCGGCTCATCGAGTCGGGCGGCAGCGTTACCCTGTGGGACCGCGATGGCGAAGCCGCTGCGAAGGCGGCCGCAGCGCTGGGCGGCAAGGCCTTTGCGCTGGCGGTGGACGTGTCGCAGCAGTCCTCGGTGGCCAAGGCCGTGGCGGATACGCTGGCGCATGGCAAGCGCATCGATGCGCTGGTCAACAGCGCCGGCATCACCGGGCCAAACACCACGGTCTGGGACTACCCGGTCGAGGCCTGGCGCCAGGTGATGGACGTGAACCTCACCGGCCTGTTCATCTGCTGCCGCGAAGTCGTGCCGCACATGCGCGCGCAAGGCTGGGGCCGCATCGTCAACATCGCCTCGGTGGCCGGCAAGGAGGGCAACCCCAACGCCAGCGCCTACAGCGCGAGCAAGGCAGGCGTCATTGCCTTGACCAAGTCGCTGGGCAAGGAACTGGCCGACACCAACGTCCGCGTGAACTGCGTGACGCCGGCCGCGGTGAAGACGGCGATCTTCGACCAGATGACCGAGCAGCACATTGCCTACATGCTGTCGAAGATTCCCATGGGCCGCTTCGGCCAGGTCGAAGAGATCGCGGCCATGGTCGCCTGGCTGTGCACCGAAGACTGCTCCTTCACCACCGGCGCTACATTCGACCTTTCGGGCGGCCGCTCGACCTACTGATCACCCCATCCCCCCCAATCACAAGGAAAGAACAAAGACATGAAACTGGTTCGCTACGGCAACCCCGGCAAGGAAAAGCCCGGCCTGGTCGACGCCAACGGCCAACTGCGCGACCTGAGCAGCGTGGTCAAGGACTTCGGCCCCGAGCAGCTCGGCGACGCGGTGCTGGCCAAGATCGCCAAGCTCAAGACCGACAAGCTGCCGCTGGTCAAGGGCAAGCCGCGCTACGGCTGCCCGGTGGCGGGCGTGGGCAAGTTCATCGCCATCGGCCTGAACTACGCCGACCACGCGGCCGAATCGGGCCTGCCGATCCCGGCCGAGCCGGTGGTGTTCATGAAGGCCACTTCCTGCATCCAGGGTCCCAACGACCCGGTGATGCTGCCCAAGGGCTCCAAGAAGACCGACTGGGAAGTCGAGCTGGGCGTGGTCATCGGCAAGCGCGCGCGCTATGTGTCGCAGAAAGAGGCGCTGGACTACGTGGCCGGCTACTGCACCATCAACGACGTGAGCGAGCGCGAGTACCAGATCGAGCGCGGCGGCACCTGGGACAAGGGCAAGGGCTGCGACACCTTCGGCCCCATCGGTCCCTGGCTCGTCACGCGTGACGAGATCGCCAACCCGCAGAAGCTCTCGATGTGGCTGGAGGTGAACGGCAAGCGCGTGCAGAACGGCAGCACCAAGACCATGATCTTCTCGGTGGCCAAGCTGGTGGCCTACTGCAGCCAGTTCATGACGCTGGAGCCCGGCGACGTGATCACCACCGGCACGCCGCCCGGCGTGGGCCTGGGCATGAAGCCGCCGGTGTACCTGAAGAAGGGCGACGTGATGACCCTGGGCATCGAGGGCCTGGGCGAGCAGCGCCAGGAAGTGATTCCCTTCAAGCTCTGACCCGCGCCTCCAAGCCGGGCCCGCACCGGCTTCCTTCCACCCCCAAAAGACCCGGCGCCATGCCGGGTCTTTTTGCTTCCACTGGCTGGGAAACTGCTGCAAAATAGAACGACCGTTCGTATTTTTCCAGATCAACACCCATGCCCATCACTTCTGACCGCGCCAAGGCTTCCCGTGCCCCGCAAAAGGGCCAGCAGACCAAGGCCGTCATCATCGATGCGGCCCTGAACCTGGCGGCGCAGATCGGGCTGGAAGGCTTGTCCATCGGCGCCATTGCCGAGGTCACCCAGATGAGCAAGTCGGGCGTGTTCGCCCATTTCGGCTCGCGCGAGGAGCTTCAGATTTCCGTGGTGCGCGAGTACCACGCGCGCTTCGAGCAGGAGGTGTTCTACCCGGCCCTCACCGCCGAGCGCGGACTGCCGCGCCTGCGCGCCCTGTTCGGCAACTGGATGAAGCGCACCTCGGCCGAGATCGATTCGGGCTGCATCTACATCAGCGGCGCAGTCGAGTTCGACGACCGCCCGGGCCCGGTGCGCGACGCGCTGGCCGAGTCGGTCAACATCTGGCTGGCCGCCATGCTGCGCGCCGTGGAGCAGGCCAAGGAAGAAGGCCACCTGCGTGCCGACGCGGATGCGCAGCAGATCGCCTTCGAGGTCCACGCACTCATCCTCGCGCTGCACTACGAGGCGCGTTTCCTGCGCAACCCCCTGTCGCTCAACCGCGCGAACGCGGGCTTCGCCAACATCATTGCCCGTAGCAGCGCGCCAGCCGCGGAAGCCGCACCCGCAAGCCGCTCGACGCGCACCAAGGCTGCGGCCTGAGCCGCCGGCGCGCCGCGGCCCGTTTCCTTTTCCTCTCTCTTTCCTACTCTGATCTTTTCCAGGAGTCCTTCGCATGCCAGCCTACACCCCGCCCCTTCGCGACATGCAGTTCGTTCTGCACGAGGTGCTCAACGTCACGCAGGAGCTCAAGGCCCTGCCGGCGCACGCCGACACCGATGCGGACACCATCAACGCCGTGATCGAGGAGGCCGGGAAGTTCGCGTCCGAAGTCACCTTCCCGCTGAACATTTCCGGTGACACCGAGGGTTGCGTGCTCGACAAGACCACGCACGAGGTGAAGGCGCCCAAGGGCTTCAAGGAGGCGTATGCCAAGTTCGTCGAAGGCGGCTGGCCGGCGCTGTCGTGCGACCCGGAATACGGCGGCCAGGGCCTGCCCTACGTGGTCAACCAGTGCCTGTACGAAATGCTCAACAGCGCCAACCAGGCCTGGACCATGTACCCCGGCCTGTCGCACGGCGCCTACGAAGCCCTGCACGCCTACGGCACGCCCGAGCAGAAGAAGACCTACCTGGGCAAGCTCACCAGCGGTGAATGGACCGGCACCATGTGCCTGACCGAGCCGCACTGCGGCACCGACCTGGGCCTGCTGCGCACCAAGGCCGAGCCGCAAGCCGACGGCACCTACCGCATCACCGGCAACAAGATCTTCATCTCGGCCGGCGAGCACGACATGGCCGAGAACATCGTCCACCTGGTGCTGGCCCGCCTGCCCGACGCGCCCAAGGGCAGCAAGGGCATCAGCCTGTTCGTGGTGCCCAAGTACCACGTCAAGGCCGACGGCTCGCTGGGCGAGCGCAACCCGATCTTCTGCGCGGGCCTGGAGCACAAGATGGGCATCCACGGCAACGCCACCGCGCAGATCGTGATCGAAGGCGCCACCGGCACGCTGGTGGGCGAGCCCAACAAGGGCTTGCAAGCCATGTTCGTGATGATGAACGCCGCCCGCCTGGGCGTGGGCAACCAGTCGCTGGGCCTGACCGAAGTGGCCTTCCAGAACGCGCTGGCCTACGCCAAGGACCGCATCCAGATGCGTTCGCTGTCGGGCGTGAAGGCCAAGGACAAGGAAGCCGACCCCATCATCGTGCACCCCGACGTGCGCAAGATGCTGATGACGGCCAAGGCGTTTGCCGAAGGCGGCCGCGCGCTGCAGATCTTCTGCACGCTGCTGCTGGACAAGGCCCACAACCACCCCGACGAGAAGGTGCGCAAGGAATCCGACGAGATGGTGGCGCTGCTCACCCCGATCGTGAAGGCCTTCATCACCGACAACGGCCACATTGCGACCAACGCCTGCATGCAGGTGTTCGGCGGCCACGGCTTCATCAAGGAATGGGGCATGGAGCAGTTCGTGCGCGACAACCGCATCAACATGATCTACGAAGGCACGAACACCGTGCAGTCGCTCGACCTGCTGGGCCGCAAGATCCTGGCCAACAACGGCGCCTCGCTCAAGAAGTTCGGCAAGCTGGTTGGCAAGCTGGTGGAGGAAGAGGGCGTGAACGAGAAGATGAGCGAGTTCATCACACCCATCGCGGTGCTGGGCGACAAGCTCACCAAGTTCACCACCGAGATCGGCTTCAAGGGCTTCCAGAACCCCGATGAAGTGGGCGCTGCTGCCGTCGACTACCTGCGCGTGGCCGGCCACTTCGTGTTCGGCTACCTGTTCGCCCGCATGGCCCAGGTCGCGCTGCGCGAAATCGCCGCCGGCAACCAGGACCCGTTCTACGTGGCCAAGCTGCAGACCGCGCGCTTCTACTTCGCCAAGCTCTTCCCCGAGACCGCGACGTTGATGCTCACGGCCCGCGCCGGCGCCAAGCCGCTGATGGACACGGAAGCCGCCCTGGCCTAGAACATGACCCACCCCCAGGCTACCCTGCTTCGCAGGTCCGCCAACCCCCTCGAGGGGGCGCGGCCTGCGGCCCGGCAAAGCCGGTTCCGCGGCAGCTCTCGAACAGGCTTCGCTGCGCTTGCCGCGGTGTTCGTGTTGGCGAGTGGCAATGCTCTGGCGCAGATGACCCCCGTGGGTACCTGGCGCAGCGTCGACGACAAGACGGGCGAATCGAAGGCCGAGATCCGCATCGCCGACAAGGGTGGCGCGCTGGATGGCCGCATCGAGAAGGTCTTGCGCAAGGACGCCAAGCCCGACGCCGCCTGCGATGAATGCACCGACGACCGCAAGGGCAAGCCCATGGTCGGACTGAACATCATCCGCGGGGGAGCCAAGGCAGAGGGCAAGGACGTCTGGGAAGGCGGAAAGATCCTCGACCCAGAGAACGGCAAGGAATACCGCGCCAGCTTCACGCCCATCGACGGCGGCAAGAAGCTCGAGGTGCGCGGTTACCTCGGCCCCTTCTGGCGCACCCAGACCTGGAACCGTGTTTCGCAGTAACCCATTCAAGAAAATCACACCACCATGTCCCGATTCCAAGTGAAGAAAGTCGCCGTGCTCGGCGCCGGCGTGATGGGCGCGCAGATTGCCGCGCATCTCGTCAACGTGCGCGTGCCGGTCATCTTGTTCGACCTCCCCGCGAAGGAAGGCCCCAAGAACGGCATCGTCACGCGTGCCGTCGAGAACCTGAAGAAGCTCAAGCCCTCGCCCCTGGGCGTGGCCAAGGACGCCGAGCTGATCGAGCAGGCCAACTACGAGGACGACATCGCCAAGCTGGGCGAGTGCGACCTGGTCATCGAGGCCATTGCCGAGCGCATGGACTGGAAGCTCGACCTGTACAAGAAAATCGCGCCGCACGTGGCCAAGAACGCCATCCTGGCGTCCAACACCTCGGGCCTGTCGATCACCAAGCTGAGCGAGGCGCTGCCCGAATCGCTCAAGCCCCGTTTCTGCGGCATCCATTTCTTCAACCCGCCGCGCTACATGTTCCTGGTCGAGCTGATCAACACGCCGACCACGCAGCCCGAAGTGCTGGACCAGCTCGAAGCCTTCGTCACCAGCACGCTGGGCAAGGGCGTGGTGCGCGCCAAGGACACGCCCAACTTCATCGCCAACCGCGTCGGCATTGCCGGCATGCTGGCCACGCTGAAGGAAGTGGAAAAGTTCGGCCTGACGCCCGACGTGGTGGACGACCTCACCGGCAAGAAGCTGGGCCGCGCCAGCTCGGGCACCTTCCGCACCGCCGACGTGGTGGGCCTGGACACCATGGCCCACGTCGTTAAGACGCTGCAGGACAACCTGGACGAGAAGAGCGACCCGTTCTACCCCAACTTCGCCACGCCGCCGGTGCTGGCCAAGCTCATCGAGATGGGCAACCTGGGCCAGAAGACCAAGGCGGGTTTCTTCAAGAAGGCCGGGCGCGACATCCTGCGCTTCGACCTGGCCAAGGGCGAATACGTGCCCAGCGGCGCCAAGGCCGACGAGGTGTACGGCCGCATGCTCAAGAAGCCGGCCGCCCAGCGCCTGAAGCTGCTGCGCGAAAGCGAAGGTCCGCAGGGCCAGTTCCTGTGGGCCATCCTGCGCGACAGCTTCCACTACGCCGCCGTACACCTGGCGACCATCGCCGAAAGCGCCCGCGACATCGACTTCGCCATGCGCTGGGGCTTCGGCATGCAGCAGGGCCCCTTCGAGCTGTGGCAGGAAGCCGGCTGGACGCAGGTGGCCGAGTGGATCAAGGAAGACATCGAGGCCGGCAAGGCGCTGTCGAGCGCGCCGCTGCCCGCCTGGGTGTTCGAAGGCCCCGTGGCCCGCGCCGGCGGCGTGCACACGCCCGAAGGTTCGTGGAGCGCGGCCGAAAGCCGCTTCGTGCCGCAGCATCGTCTGCCGGTGCATGCGCGCCAGCTCTTCCCCGAGAGCGTGCGCGGCGCCAACGCGCCCAAGGCCGAAGACGCTGGCCGCACCATCAGCGACGAAGGCGACGTGCGCGTGTGGACGCTGGATGAGGAAGTGCTCATCGCCAGCATCCACTCGAAGATGAACGCCATCAGCCCCGACGTGGCCGAGGCGCTGGCCGGCGCGGTCGAGTTGGCCGAGAAGGAATTCAAGGGCCTGGTGATTTGGTCGCCCGACGACAAGTTCTCGGTGGGCGCCGACCTGCAGGCGATGCTGCCGGCCTTCGTGGTCGCCGGCATTGGCGCGGTCGAAGGCGCGGAGCAGGCGCTGCAAGAAGTGATGCTGCGCATCCGCTATGCCGGCGTGCCGGTGGTCTCCGCCGTGCGCGGCATGGCGCTGGGCGGCGGCTGCGAACTGGCCATCCACTCGTCGGCGCGCGTTGCCGCCATGGAAAGCTACATCGGCCTGGTGGAAGTGGGCGTGGGCCTGGTGCCCGGCGCCGGCGGCCTGACCTACATCGCCCGCCGCGCCGCCGAGCGTGCCGAAGCCTCGACCGGCAACGACCTGCTGCCCTTCCTGACGGAAGGCTTCACCGCGGCAGCCATGGCCAAGGTGGGCACCAGCGCACTCGAATCGCGCCAGCTGGGCTACCTGCTGGACAGCGACGTGATCGTGCCCAACAAGGACGAGCTGCTCTACGTGGCCCTGCAGCAAGTGAAGGCCATGAGCGAAGCCGGCTGGCGTGCGCCCATGAAGCGCCAATTCAAGGTGGCCGGCCGCTCCGGCGCCGCCACCATCAAGGGCCAGCTGGTCAACATGAAGGACGGCGGCTTCATCAGCGAGCACGACTTCCACATCGCCAGCCTGATTGCCGGCGTGCTGACCGGCGGCGACGTCGATGCCGGCACGCTGGTCACCGAGGAATACCTCATGACGCTGGAGCGCAAGGCCTTCTGCTCGCTGATCCTGCATCCGAAGACGCAGGAGCGAATCATGGGCATGTTGTCGACCGGCAAGCCCGTTCGCAACTGAGCGCGACACGCAAGGAACATCAAATGAGCAAGCAAGTTCAAGACGCCTACATCGTCGCCGCCACCCGCACGCCCATCGGCCGTTCGCACCGCGGCTACTTCCGCAACACCCGCCCGGACGATCTGCTGGCCACCACGCTGAAGGCCGCGCTGGCCCAGGCGCCCGGCCTGGACCCGAAGGCGATCGAAGACATCATCTGCGGCTGCGCCATTCCCGAGGCGCAGCAGGGCCTGAACGTGGCGCGCATCGGCGCGGTGCTGGCCGGCCTGCCCACCAGCGTGGGCGGCATCACGGTGAATCGCTTCTGCGCATCGGGCCTGTCGGCCGTGCAGATGGCCGCCGACCGCATCCGCGTGGGCGAGGCCGAGGTGATGATCGCCGCCGGCGTGGAAAGCATGAGCATGGTGCCGATGATGGGCAACTCGCCCTCGCTGTCGCCCTCCATCTTCGAGCGTGACGGGGATGTGGGCATTGCCTACGGCATGGGCCTCACGGCCGAGAAAGTGGCGCAGCAGTGGAAGGTCAGCCGCGAGGCGCAGGACGCCTTTGCGCTGCAGTCGCACCAGCGCGCCATCGCCGCGCAGCAGGCCGGCGAGTTCAAGGACGAGATCACGCCCATCGAGGTGACCGACCGCAGCGCCAACCTGGAAACCGGCGAAGCCATTGCCAGGAGCCGCATCGTCACGCTCGACGAAGGCCCGCGCCCCGACACCAGCATCGAAGGCCTGGCCAAGCTGCGCACCGTGTTTGCCGCGCGCGGCTCGGTCACCGCCGGCAACAGCTCGCAGACCTCGGACGGTGCCGGCGCGCTGATCCTGGCCAGCGAGAAAGCCGTGAAGCAGTTCGGCCTGACGCCGCTGGCGCGCTTCGTCAGCTTTGCCAGCAAGGGCGTGCCGCCCGAGATCATGGGCATCGGCCCGATCGAGGCCATTCCGGCCGCGCTGCGCTATGCCGGCCTCAAGCAGGACGACATCGACTGGTACGAGCTGAACGAGGCTTTCGCCGCGCAGTCGCTGGCGGTGCTGAACACGCTGGGCCTGGACCCGGCCAGGGTCAACCCGATGGGCGGTGCCATTGCGCTGGGCCACCCGCTGGGCGCCACGGGCGCGATCCGTTCCGCCACGGTGGTGCATGCGCTGCGCCGCAAGAACCTGAAGTACGGCATGGTCACCATGTGCGTCGGCATGGGGCAGGGCGCGGCAGGTATTTTCGAGCGCGTCTGACGCTCGCTGAATTCCCCAGATCAAGGGGACGCACCGGGCGGGCCGGCACAACCGGCTCACCCGGTGCCCATTCGAGAAAAGAAGAAGGGCACCACCAGTGCCCGCGTTTCATGACAGGAGACGGCATGCAGACGCAACACACATTGCAGATGGAAGACGGCGCACGCATCGCCATGCGCCGCTACCAGGGCGAAAGCGCAGCGCGCGCCAGCATCGTCATCGGCGGTGCCATGGGCGTTCGCCAAAGCTTCTACGAGCCATTCGCCACCTGGCTGGCGCAGCAGGGGCACGTGGTCTGGACCTTCGACTACCGTGGCAGCGGCGACTCGCTGGACGGCGCGCCGCTGCGCGGCGTCAAGGCCGACCTCTTCGACTGGGCGCGCGACTACGAGGCGGTGATCGGTGTCGCCAAGGCCGCGCTGCCGGCCGAACCGCTGTACCTGCTCGGGCACAGCCTGGGCGCGCAGCTGCCCGGCTTTCTGCAAAGGCCGGAGCAGGTCGACGGCCTCATCAGCATCGCCGCCGGCAGCGGCTACTGGCGCGAGAACGCACCCAAGCTCAAGCGCAGCGTTCTTTATTTCTGGTTCGTGGTGGTGCCGCTGGCCACGCGCATCTGGGGCTACTTCCCCGGGCGCAAGCTGCGCATGGTGGGCGACCTGCCGCGCGGCGTGATCCTGCAGTGGCGCAAGTGGTGCCTCAACCCGCGCTACAGCGTGGGCGCCGAAGGCGAGCTGGCCGCGCAAAGCTATGCGCGCGTTCGGTTCCCGCTGCTGGCACTGTCGATGACCGACGACGAAATGATGACCTTGGCCGGCACCCGCAGCCTGGTGAGCCTGTACGCCGGGGCGCCCAGCGCGGTGGAGTGCATCGCCCCGGTCGACGTGCAGGCGCGCCGCATCGGCCATTTCGGATTCTTTCGCGAGCAGTTCAGCCAGAGCCTGTGGCCGCGGCTGGTCGTGCAGTTGCAGCGCCTGGCGTCCATCGCTGCAACGCAGCAAACAGGCGTCGCGCAGACGACTGCCTGAGCTGCGGACCGGTCGCACACTGCGCCGCATGACGACGACGAACACCCACCCCTTCGACGAAGCCCTGCGCCTGTCGCATAGCGACTTGCGCGCGGGCCAGTTCAGCGGAAAGACCAGCCCCGCCTACTGGAACATGGTCGGTCCCTTCGGCGGCGCCACCGCGGCCGTCGTGCTGCAGTCGGTGCTGCAGCATCCCGACCTGCTGGGCGAGCCCGTGGCCTTGACGGTGAATTTCGCCGCGGCCATCGAGGAAGGCGAGTTCGAGGTGCAGGCCACGCCCGTGCGCACCAACCGATCCACCCAGCACTGGACGGTGACCATCTCGCAAAAGGGCGGGATCAACACCACCGGCACCGTTTTCACCGCACTGCGCCGCGAAACCTGGGGCGCGGGCGACCTGCCCATGCCCGAGGTGCCGCGTCCGGGCGACGTGAAGCCCATCGCCATCGGCCCGCAGGGCGTGGCGTGGCTGTCGCAGTACGAGATGCGCCCCATCAGCGGCAAGCCGCCCGCCGAGTGGGACGGCAGCGGCACGCACAGCGAAAGCCGCCTTTGGCTGCGCGAGGCGCCGCCGCGCCCGCTGGACTTTGCCTCGCTGGCGGCCATGAGCGACATGTTCTTTCCGCGCGTGTGGCTGCGCCGCGCCACGCGCGTGCCGGCCGGCACCGTATCCATCACCACGTACTTCCATGCCGACGCGCGCGTGCTGGCCGAGGTGGGCACGGGCTACCTGCTGGGCCGCGCGCATGCGCAGCAGTTCTTCAACGGCTATTTCGACCAGAGCGCCCATCTGTGGAGCGAGGACGGGCACCTGCTGGCCACCAGCAACCAGATCGTCTACTACAAGGAATGAACATGGCCCCCACACTCCCCGCTTCGCGAGGTTCGCTGCCCCACGAGGGGGCGCTCGCCTTCTTGGGGCGGCCCGGCGCCGCGCTCGGGCCGCGGAGCTTGCCATGACCGGTGCCGCATTGATCATCGGCGCGGGCGACGCCACCGGCGGCGCCATTGCCCGGCGCTTTGCCCGCGAGGGCTACGTGGCGTGCGTCACGCGCCGCAGCCTCGACAAGCTGCAGCCGCTGGTTGCGCAGATCGAGGCCGAGGGCGGCCGTGCCCGCGCCTTTGCCAGCGACGCCCGCAAGGAAGAGGAGGTGGTGGCGCTCGTCGAGCAGATCGAGGCCGAGGTGGGCCCCATCGAGGTGATGGTGTTCAACATCGGCGCCAATGTGCCCGAGAGCATCCTCACCGAAACCGCCCGCAAGTACTTCAAGGTGTGGGAGATGGCCTGCTTCGGCGGCTTCCTCAACGCACGCGAGGTGGCCAAGCGCATGGCGGCGCGCCCCATGCCGGCCAGCGGACACCGCGGCACCGTCCTGTTCACCGGCGCCACGGCATCGCTGCGCGGCGGCGCCAACTTCGCGGCCTTCTCGGGCGCCAAGATGGCGCTGCGTGCCTTGGCGCAGAGCATGGCGCGCGAGCTGGGGCCGCAGGGCATCCACGTGGCGCACGTGGTGGTGGACGGGGCCATCGACACCGAGTTCATCCGCAGCAATTTCCCCGAGCGCTACGCGCTCAAGGCGCAAGATGGCATCCTGAACCCCGAGCACATCGCCGACACCTACGCCATGCTGCACCGCCAGCCGCGCGATGCCTGGACGCATGAGCTGGACCTGCGCCCGTGGTCCGAGAAATTCTGAAAAAAGAACGCGAGAGCACCCGAATGAGCAAGACCGTCGATTTCTATTTCGACTTTGGCAGCCCCGCTTCGTACATCGCCTATGTTCGCCTGCCGGGCATTGCCGCAGAGACGGGCGCCGAGCTGGTGTGGAAGCCCATGCTGCTGGGCGGCGTGTTCCAGGCCACCGGCAACCGCTCGCCGGTGGAGGTGCCCGCCAAGGGGCCCTACGTGATGGAAGACCTCAAGCGCTGGGCCCGGCGCCATGACATGGCTTTCAACCACAACCCGCACTTCCCGATCAACACGCTGCTGCTGATGCGCGGCGCGGCCGGCATGCAGATGCACGAGCCGGCGCGCTTTGCGGACTACGTGGCGGCGGTGTTCCGCGCCATCTGGGTCGACGCACTGAACATGAACGACCCGGCCACCGTCGGCGCCGTGCTGCAGCGCGCCGGTTTCGATGCACCGAAAATCCTTGCCCTGACCCAGCAGCAGGACGTGAAGGACCGCCTTCGCGCGCTCACCGACGAAGCGGTGGCGCGCGGCGTGTTCGGCGCGCCCACCATGTTCGTCGGCACCCAGATGTTCTGGGGCCAGGATCGTCTGGACTTCGTGCGCGAAGCCCTCGTTTCAAACCAAGAGAGCACCTCATCATGAGCAGCAGCGACATCCTCGTTCACACCGAAGCCGGCGTGAGCACCATCACCTTCAACCGCGTCGAGAAGAAGAACTCGATCAGCTCCGCCATGTACGCGGCCATGGCCGACGCCGTGGAACAGGCCGCCTCCGACAGCGCGGTGCGCGTGCTGCTGATCCAGGGCGACGCCACCATCTTCAGCGCGGGCAACGACCTGGGCGACTTCCTCAACGCGCCGCCGGCCGGCGAGGGCTCGCCGGTGTTCCGCTTCATGCGCGCCCTGTCCACCTTCGGCAAGCCGGTGGTGGCGGCCGTGTGCGGCCCGGCCGTGGGCATCGGCACCACGCTGCTGTTCCACTGCGACATCGTGGTGGCGGGCGACAACGCCGCCTTCTCCATGCCTTTCGTCAACCTGGGCCTGTGCCCCGAATTCGGCTCCAGCATGCTGGCGGTGCAGATGTTCGGCTAC
>JAFECZ010000939.1 GCA_018241905.1 Pseudomonadota bacterium | reverse complement strand
GACCGATTCGGAGGGCGCCCCGGCCACCGCCCCGCAACCCATCAACCGCGAGGATGGCGACGAGCCCGTGCTGCACGTGGACCCGCCGATGGACGCGAGCGCAGACCGGCACGAGCCGCTGTTCGACCCCGACCTGCCTGCGCCCGCAGCGGGCAGCACGGCCGAGCGGCGCGGCGGGCTCGATGCGCTCATCGACGTCATTGCGCCCATTGCGCTGGACGGCATCGTCTCGGGCGATGCCGCGCTGGCTGCCATGCCGGCCACCCGCCGCGCCGGCAGCAAGCCGGTGGCCATCGAAGGCCTCAACGATGCCAACGACCAATGGGAGCTGCCCGCCGCCGGCCAGCGCTATCGCGCCTTCCAGGCCGGCGTGCAGATGGCCAACCGCACCGGCGCGCTCAACGAGATCGAGTTCTCCGAATTCACCGTCAAGGCATCGAGCTTTGCCGACGCCATCAACGGCACGCCGCAGTTTCCCGAGATGCTCGACGAGGTGAGCCGCGCACGCGAGCTCGACCAGTTCGCCAGTTCGCACGACGCGCAGCTGAGTTTTGTCCTGCGCGCCCGCCATGCGGCCTGGAGCCCGGGCTATGTGCAGCAGAATGCGGCGCGCCTGGGCTTCGTGCCCGGCATGCTGCCCGGGCGCATGGTGCTGCCCACCAGCGAGGCTGGACTTCCGCCCATCCTCGGCCTGGCCTTCGACACCCAGGCCGCGCTGGCGGACGACCCGACGCAATCGGCCATCCGTGAACTGGTGCTGAGCCTGGACGTGCCGCAGGTGGCGCGTTCCGAGCAGCCCTTCGAGCGCATGCGCCAGGTGGCCGCCACCCTGGCCAGCGAGATGGACGGCGTGGTGACCGACGGCGACAGCCAGATGCTGCAGGGCGACACCATGGACATCATCGGCGCCGACCTCGAGCAGCTCTACGACACGCTCGATTCGCGCGATCTCGCCGCCGGCTCCGCGCTGGCGCGGCGATTGTTCAGCTGAGCCCTTCATGACCACTTCCAATTCGACGACGGCGCCGGCCGAGCTGGCCGCCGAGGCGCAGC
>JAFECZ010000938.1 GCA_018241905.1 Pseudomonadota bacterium | reverse complement strand
CTGCGGGTCGAAGCCCGACTCGGTGGCCACCAGCGCCTGCAGCAGCTCGTAGTCGATGTCGTGCCTGCGCGATGCATCGCGAAGCGCGCGCTTGGCGCTCTTGTAGCCGGGCGAGGCGTCGAACATGGCCAGCAGGCTTTTCTGCGCCGCACTCGAAGCGCCGCGGCCACCCGCGCGGGGCAGGCCCGCCGCAGTGTCGAAGCTCTGCCCCGCCTTGAAGAACAGCTGGTAGCGCGAATCGAGCGGCTCGGAGGCGAAATGCGCCACGCCCTTCTCATCCACGTAGCCATAGATGCTGGAAGCGTTCGCGAGCGGCCACAGCGCCGCCATGCCAAGGGCGATCAGCACCTTGAGCCAGCGGTGTTGGCGCCGTGCGGGCTCAGACGTCCACCTCGACATCGTCGCCACGCAGTTCCATGAGTTCGCGCCGCGCCGCCGCCTCGCCCTTGCCCATGAGCTTGGTGATCTCGCCCTGGGTCTGCGAGAAATCGAGCTTGCCCAGGCGCACCTGCAACAGGCGCCGGGTGTCGGGGTTGAGGGTGGTTTCCCACAGCTGCTCGGCGCTCATCTCGCCCAGGCCCTTGAAGCGGCTGATGGTCCAGGCGCCTTCGCGCACGCCGTCCTTGCGCAGCTTGTCGAGGATGGCGGTGAGCTCGCCCTCGTCCAGCGCATAGAGCTTGGCGGCCGGCTTCTTGCCGCGTGCCGGCGCATCCACGCGGAACAGCGGCGGCTTGGCGATGTACACGTTTCCGGCGTCGATGAGCTTGGGAAAGTGCCGGAAGAAGAGCGTCAGCAGCAGCACCTGGATGTGCGAGCCGTCCACGTCGGCGTCCGACAGGATGCACACCTTGCCGTAGCGCAGGCCCGAGAGGTCGGGCGTGTCTTCCGGCCCGTGCGGGTCGACGCCGATGGCCACCGAGATGTCGTGGATCTCGGTGTTGGCAAACAGCCGGTCGCGCTCCACTTCCCAGGTGTTGAGCACCTTGCCGCGCAGCGGCAGGATGGCCTGGCTTTCCTTGTCGCGGCCCATCTTGGCGCTGCCGCCGGCCGAGTC
>JAFECZ010000937.1 GCA_018241905.1 Pseudomonadota bacterium | reverse complement strand
ACGGGTCAATCAACCCGCCTTCAAACTCACGCCAGTATGAGCAATGCAGATCCTCCGCTATGAAGACCCCACCCAATTCCAGTCTGGGAAAGTAGCGATCGAAACTAAGAACGATGTCTGATGAGCGATGCGAGACGTCGTCAATAATGATGTCGAAACACGGAGAGTACGCCGCGATGCTAAGTTCTGCCCCCTCAGTATTGGCGTCGTCTACGACAACGTGAATCCGCTCGTCTGTATAGCGTAACTGAGAGCAAGCGGGATTGATGTCACACCCGACGATGGCAGTCGCATTGCTGAAGTATTTCGCCCATATTTCAAGCGATCCGCCATTCTGAATTCCTATTTCCAGAAGCCGTACTGGCATCTGTCGATAAGGTTCAAATGCACGCTGATAGATCTCAAGGTAGCTCGACCACTTGTCTGACACCTTGCCTCGATGCTCCGAGTAGCACTCGGCGAGCGACTTTTCCTCTCGCTTGGCATTCATTCACGTGGCCCCATGTTTGGACATCGCATTACAGCCCGAACACCTCCGCCGTGCGTAACGGGTTGCCTTGCGCGTCTTTTTCCGAAAGGACTGGCTTGATGGCCAGAGAGGGCCAATCAATCGCAAGGTCAGGGTCATTCCAGAGAATGCTCCTCTCGTGTGCCGGTGCGTAATAGTCAGTCGTCTTGTATAAGAAGTCAGCGGTTTCGCTCAGCACTAGGAAGCCATGTGCGAATCCCTCCGGCACCCATAGCTGTCGATGATTTTCCGCAGACAGATTGACACCCACCCATTGCCCAAAAGAGGACGAGGTTCGTCGGATATCCACTGCTACGTCAAACACCTCGCCGCTCGTCACGCGCACCAACTTTCCTTGTGTCTGCTGGATCTGGTAGTGCAGGCCTCGCAGCACACCTCTGCCCGAGCGCGAATGGTTGTCTTGGACAAAATCCACATGCCGTCCAAGCGCTTCATCGAAGATCTTCTGATTGAAGCTTTCCATGAAGAAGCCACGCGAGTCTCCGAACACCTTCGGCTCGAAGATCAGCACATCTGGAATATTGGTGC